>DASXRW010000384.1:0-4812 GCA_036506355.1 Burkholderiales bacterium | reverse complement strand
ACGAGCGTCTCGGCCGCGACGCGCGAGCTCTTGTCCTGCTTTAGAATCGCGTCGAGCACCGCATCGGAGATCTGGTCGGCGACCTTGTCCGGATGGCCTTCGGACACCGATTCGGAAGTGAAAAGAAAATCGCTCATTGCGGACGGGTCTCTTGGAGAAGGCCGCAAGGATACCAAATTTGCACCGCTTCCCGACCACCGTCGTTCGCCTCATTGCGGGTCTGCCATTAGAGTTTCTCCACCGATTGGGAAGCGTCCTCGGCTGGCTCATGTATGGGACGTCGCCCACCTATCGCCGGCATGTGCGCGAGAACCTGGCGGCCGCCCGCTACGACGACGCGCGCCTTCGCCGCCGCGCCATCGCGGCGGCGGGCCAGATGATCACCGAGCTGCCGGCGCTCTGGTTCAGGCCGCACGACGAAGTGGTGGCGCTCGTGAGGCAAGTCGAAGGCGTAGAAGCCGCGTTCGCGGCGCAGAAGGCGGGCAAGGCGATCCTCTTTCTCACGCCGCACATGGGTTCCTTCGAGATCGCCGCGCAATATGCCGCGCACCACATGCCGATCACGGTGCTCTACCGGCGGCCGAAGGTGTCGTGGATCGAGCCGCTGATGCGCGAGGGCCGCGGCCGCGCGAACGTGCGCCTGGTGCCGGCCGATCTCAGCGGGGTGCGCGAGATGTTCAGCGCGATGAAGCGCGGCGAAGCGATCGGCTTCCTGCCCGACCAGGTCCCGGGCGTGGGCGAAGGCGAATGGAGCGAATTCTTCGGCCGCCCGGCGTACACCATGACGCTCGCGGCGAAGCTCGCCAGCCGCGACAACGTCGCCTGCTTTCTCGCCTTCGCGAAGCGCCTGCCGCGCGGCGCGGGCTATTCGATCGTGCTGCGCGCGCTGACCCCCGCGCGAGCGGGCGAGAGCGCCACGCGACGGCTCAACCGTGCGCTCGAGGAGCTGGTGGCTGAATGTCCCGAGCAATATCTCTGGGGCTACAACCGCTACAAGACGCCGGAAGGGGCGAAACCGCTGCCGGCGTGAGCAGACTCATCTTCGCTCTGATGTGGCTCATCCATGGCCTGCCGTTTCGTGCGCTCGCCGCGATCGGCAACGCCGTGGGCGCGGCGCTCTTCTGGCTGATTCCCGAGCGGCGCCGCGTGACCCGCATCAATCTGGCCAAGTGCTTCCCCGGCATGCCGGAGGCCGAGCGCGAGCGCCTGGCGCGCGCTGCGTTCCGTGCCTTCTGCCGCAGCTTCGTCGACCGCGCGGTGCTGTGGTGGGGCTCGCCCGAGCGCATCAAGCGCATGGTGCGCGTCGAAGGGCTGGAGCACCTGGACGCGGCCGGCCCGCGCGTCATCGTGCTCGCCCCGCATTTCGCCGGGCTCGATGCCGCCGGCATCCGCGTCTCGATCGACCGCGACATGTCATCGCTCTATTCGCACCAGAAGGACCCGGCGCTCGACCGGCTGCTGCTGCGCGGGCGCACGCGCTTCCGCAAGAACATCGTGTCGCGCCAGCAGGGGCTGCGCAAGGTGCTGCGCTGGATCGGCACCGGCATCCCGTTCTATTACTTGCCCGACCTCGACTTCGGCCGCAAGGGCACGATCTTCGTGCCGTTCTTCGGCGTGCCCGCCGCGACCGCGGTCGGCTTGTCGTATATTGCCCGCTCCACCGGCGCGGCCGTCGTGCCCTGCGTCGCGCGCATGCTGCCCCGCGGCGGCTACGTCGCGCAGTTCTACCCGGCCTGGACCGGCTACCCGAGCGGCGACGCCGCGGCCGATGCGCGCCGCATGATGGCGTTCATCGAGGAGCGCGTGCTGGAGATGCCCGAGCAGTACCACTGGCTGCACAAGCGCTTCAAGACGCGCCCGGAAGGCGAAGCGAGGTTCTATTGAAGGCGGCGGTGATCGGCGCCGGCCACATGGGCCGCTATCACGCCGAGAAGCTGGCGCGGCTTGCTGGCGTCGATCTTGTCGCCGTGGTGGACGCGGACGCCGCGCGCGCGGCAACGCTCGCAGCCAAGCTCGGCGGCGCGCCGTTCAGCGATTACCGGCAGATCTTCGGCAAAGCCGATGCCGCGGTGATCGCGGTGCCGACCGACCGCCATCATGAGATCGCACGCGCCTGCCTGGAGCACGGTGTTCATATCCTGGTGGAGAAGCCCATCGCGACGTCGCTCGCCGAGGCCGACGAGCTGATCGCGCTCGCCGAGCGGAAAAAGCTCGTGCTGCAGTCGGGTCATGTCGAGCGCTACAATCGCGCCTACCGCGCGCTCGTTGCGCGTATGGATCGCCCGGTGTTCATCGAGGCGGAGCGCCTTGCCGCCTTCAAGCAGCGTGGCGCCGAGGTCGACGTGGTGCTCGATCTCATGATCCACGACCTCGATCTCGCCTGCGCGCTCGCGCGCGCCGAGCCGGTCGATGTCAGCGCCTGCGGCTTTCGCGTGCTCAGCCGCGATATCGACATCGCCAACGCACGCATCGAGTTCGCGAATGGCTGCGTCGCCAACCTTTCGGCGAGCCGCGTGAGCCGAGCGCCGGTGCGCAAGCTCCGCGTGTTCCAGCCCGACTTGTACGTCTCCGCCGACCTCCAGGGCGGGAAGCTCCGCTACGTGCGCCAGGCAGGCGGCGCGATCGAGGAGACCGAGGAGACGCACGAAGGCGGCGATGCGCTCGCCGAGCAGGCGGCGGCCTTTGCCGCCGCGGTGCAGGGCCGCCAGGCGGTCGAGCTCGACGGCCGCGAGGGGCGCCGCGCGCTCGAGCTCGCGCTCACCGTCGGGCGCCTGGTGCGCGAGCGCCTGCAAAGATTCGAGTGAAGCTCGCCTTCACCAAGATGCAGGGCGCGGGGAACGATTTCGTCGTCCTCGATTGCACTCACCAGCGGTTCACGCTGACGCGCGAGCGGCTGCGGCACATCGCCGATCGCCACCTCGGCGTCGGCTGCGACCAGATCCTGGTGGTCGAGCGACCCCAGTCGGCGAGGGCGGACTTCCGCTACCGCATCTTCAATGCCGACGGCGGCGAGGTCGAGCAATGCGGCAACGGCGCGCGCTGCTTCGTGAAGTTCGTCCACGAGCGCGGGCTGAGCACGAAGCGCGAGATCACCGTGGAGACGCTCGGTGGGCTCATCCGACCGAAGCTCGAGTCTGACGGCGAGGTGAGCGTGGACATGGGCCGCCCCGTGTACTCCGGCGTGGAAACGCTCGACCTCGAGGGCGAGTACGCCGACGTGGCGATCGTGTCGATGGGCAACCCGCATGCCGTTCAATTTACAAAGAACCTTGAGCAGGCGCCGGTGACCACGCAAGGCCCGCGCCTCGAGCGCCACCGCCGTTTCCCGCAGGGCGTGAACGCCGGCTACCTGCAGGTACTCGATCGCCACCGCATCGCCTTGCGCGTCTGGGAGCGCGGCGCGGGCGAGACGCTGTCCTGCGGCACCGGCGCCTGCGCCGCCGCGGTAGCTGGCATCACCCGCAAGATGCTCGACTCGCCCGTGCAGGTGCAAACCCGCGGCGGAGCGTTGACCATCTCTTGGGCGGGCGGCGACAATGCCGTGATCATGAAAGGCCCGGCCGAAACCGTCTTCGACGGCACGCTGGAAACATAAGAGCCCATGAACGCCGACGATCTCGCCCGCTTCCTCCGCGCCAACCCGCAGTTCTTCGATCAGAATCCCGAGCTCCTCGAAACGATCCACGTGCCGCACCCGTACGGCGGCCGCGCGATCCCGCTCGCCGAGCGCCAGACCGTGGCGCTGCGCGAGAAGGCGAAGCAGCTCGAAGGCCGCCTGGCGGAGCTCATCCAGTTCGGCGAGGAGAACGACGCCATCAGCGAGAAAGTGCATCGTCTCTCGGTGGCGCTGGTGGGCGCGCGCGACTTCCCGGCGCTCGCACGCTCGCTCTACTTCCACCTGCGCGAGGACTTCGCGGTGCCGCACGTAGTGCTGCGCGTGTGGGGCAAGGCGGTCCCGGCGGATTTCGAGGAAGCAGAAGCGGTGGACGCCAAGCAGCGCGAGCACGCGTCGCTGATGGCCGCGCCGCAATGCGGGCCGGCGCAGGGCAACATCTTCACTTCGTGGTTCCGCGACGCCGCCGAGCACATCCGCTCGCTCGCACTGGTGCCGCTTGGCCAGACGGCGGTGTTCGGCCTGCTCGCACTGGGCAGCGAGGATGCGAAGCGCTTCTACCCGGACATGGGCACGCTGTATCTCAGGCGCATCGGCGAACTCTGTGCCGCCGGCGTCACGGCACGCCTGTAGTGGATGCGAAGCTCGCGCAAGAATATCTCCATGCGCTGAAGCACCAACGCCGGCTCGCGCCGGCGACGCTGGCGAACTACGCTCGCGCGATCGAAATGCTGCTTGCCTTGCGGGGTGGCAAATCTTTGCAATCACTGGAACCCGCCGAGGTGCGCCGGTCGATCGCACTCTTGCACGCCAAGGGCCTGTCGCCGCGCACCCTTGCCCTCATCCTGAGCGCATGGCGCGGCTGGTTCCGCTGGCTCGCGCGACACCGCGGCTTCCGCGCCAACCCGGTGCTCGGCATCCGCGCGCCGAAGGCGTCGCGTCCGCTGCCCAAGGCGCTGTCGGTCGAGGCGACGCAGCGCTTGCTGGATGTCCAAAAGGATCCCGCACCCCAAGCGCTGCGCGACCGGGCGATGTTCGAGCTGCTTTATTCATCGGGGCTGCGCCTCGCCGAGCTCGTCGCCCTCGACGTGGCCGATGGACGCCTCGATCTCAGGCAAGGCGAGGTGACCGTGACGGGCAAAGGCGCCAAGACCCGCACCGTGCCCGTAGGCGCAAAGGCGCGCGAAGCTCTGCAGGCA
>DASXRW010000383.1:0-4208 GCA_036506355.1 Burkholderiales bacterium | reverse complement strand
TACCGCTCGCCGCCGCGGCTGACGATCGCGGCGCGCAGCTCCTGCGCTGGTTCGAGCGTCGCCTCCGCCGACTCGGCCGTGAACTCGTTGGCGATGAAGCCGCCCGACTGGTGGCGCCAGAGCTTCTCGTAATGGCCGCTCAGGCGCAGCAGCTCCGCGTGCGTGCCTTGCTCGACGATGCGCCCGCCCTCGAGCACGATCAGTCGGTCCATGCGCGCGATCGTCGAGAGGCGATGCGCGATGGCGATCACGGTCTTGCCTTCCATGAGATCGAGCAGCTCCTCCTGGATTGCGACTTCGACCTCGCTGTCGAGCGATGAAGTCGCCTCATCCAGCACGAGGATCGGCGCATCTTTGAGGATCACGCGCGCGAGCGCGACGCGCTGCCGCTGCCCGCCGGAGAGCTTGACGCCGCGCTCACCGACGTGCGCCTCGTAGCCGGTCTTGCCTCGCCAGTCGCGCAGGCCGACGATGAATTCATGCGCCTGCGCCTTCCGCGCCGCCGCCTCGACCTGCGCGTCGCTCGCCGTCGGCCGGCCGTAGCGGATGTTGGCGGCGATCGAGCGGTGCAGGAGCGACGTGTCCTGCGTCACCATGCCGATGGCGGCGCGCAGGCTCTCCTGCGTCACCTGCGCGATGTCCTGCCCGTCGATCAGGATGCGGCCCTGCTCGAGGTCGTGGAAGCGAAGCAGCAGGTTCACCAGCGTCGACTTGCCGACGCCCGAGCGGCCGACGAGGCCGACGCGCTCCCCTGGTTTTATCGCTACCGATAAGTTGTCAAGCACCGGCGGCGCGTCGCGCCGGCCATAGCCGAACGTCACGCCATCGAGCACCACCTCGCCGCGCGACACTTCGAGCGGACGCGCGCCCGGGCGGTCGACGCCGGAGTGCGGCACCGCGATCGACTGCATGCCTTCCTGCACCACGCCGATGTTCTCGAAGATGCCGGTGACCTCCCAGCTCACCCAGCCCGAGACGTTCGCCACCTGCCACGCAAGCGGCAGGGCGGTAGCGACGATGCCGGCGCCGACCTGGCCGTGCACCCAGAGCCAGATGCCGATCGCGGCGGTGGCGACGAGCAGCGCCGCGTTCATCACCGTGAGCGAGAAGTGGAACTGCGTGATGAGCCGCATGTGCCGGCCCATCGCCTGCTGGTGCTCATCCACGCTTTCCCTGACATACGCATCTTCATCAGCCAGGCGCGCGAAAAGCTTCACCGTCAGGATGTTGGTATAGCTATCGACCACGCGCGCCATCACGATGGAGCGCACTTCCGAGCTCGCGCGCGCCAGGTCGCGCATCTTCGGCACGAAGTACCACAGGAACGCGAGGTAGCCTGTGAACCACACCGCTATCGGCAGACCGAGGCGCCAGTCCGCCAGCGCCATCAAGCCCCAGGCGCTCACGCCATAGACGCCGATGTAGAACACCGCGCGGATGCTCGCCATCGTGCTCTCGCGCAGCGCATGCGCCGTGGTCATCACGCGGTTGGCGATGCGGCCGGCGAAATCGTTCTGGAAGAACGGCCAGCTCTGCCGGATCACGTGCCAGTGGCTTTGCCAGCGGATGAGCGAGGTCGCGCCGGGAATGAGCGCGTTGTGCCGGATCGCGACGTCCATCAGCAGCACCAGCGGCCGCACGATCAGCACCAGCGCCACCATGCCGACGAGCAGCGGCCACTGCGCGTCGAGCGCGGCCATGCGGTCGGTCGCTTCCATCAGCGACACCAGGCGCCCGATGAAGAGCGGAATCACCGTGTCGAGCAGCGCCACCGCCAGGCTCGCCGCGAACATCGCCGCGAACCAGCCCTTGGTCTGTTTGACGAAATGCCAGTAGAAGGCGAGCAGCCCGGCCGGCGGCGCGCCGGCCGCGGGGCTCGCGGTCCCGTGAATACGACCCTGGAATAATTTCAAGACTTCCCTTCCCCTAAAGCGCTATTTTAAATGGGGACAGTCCCTGTTTTTCTCATTAGGCTAGGTGAATGAGCGGCATCATCGACGTGCATCACCACTGGGTGCCGCCGCACCACGCGCGCAACCTACAGAAGGTGGTTCTGCCCGGACAATCGGTGCGCGAGATGAAGCCGGGCACCGTCGGCATCTTCCGCGGCGCGAGCATGCTCTTCTGGTGCAGCGAGCAGATCTCCTCGGTCGACCGCCTGATCGCCAACCTCGATCGCTGCGGCGTGGAGAAGGCGGTGCTCAGCGTCTCGAACTGGCTCGAGTGGCTCGACCTCGCCATGTGCCGCGAGGTGAACGACGCCATGCACGAGCTCAAGCGCCGCTTCCCCGAGCGCCTGCTGACGCTCGCGCACGTGCCGATCGGCGAGGAGGGCGCGCTCGACGAGCTCGAGCGCTGCCGCTCGCTCGGCGTCTCGGGTGTCTTCACCATCGTGCATCTCAGCCGCAAAGGCTGGAGCCTCGACCATCCGGCGCTCGAGCCGTTCTATCGGCGCGTGAACGAGCTCGGCCTGCCGATCGTCGTGCATCCGGCCAACGAGCCGCTCGAATATGTACGCAGCGACACGCCACTCGAGCGCATGCCGCTATCTGAGCACGACCTCCTCACGTGCTACGGCCGGCCGTACAACACCACGGTGTCGCTCCTGCGCATGCTGCTTTCTGACCTGGTCGACCGGTTCCCGCACCTGCGCTTCATCTACCCGCACCTCGGCGGCAGCTTCGGCGTCATGAAGAACCGCATTCTGGATCGCTACTACGATCGCGGCCTGCGTGAGACGCTCGAGCGCAGGCTCGGCCACTTCTGGTTCGACACCGCGCCGCCGCGCTGGTCGCGCGCCGAGTGCCGCTGCGCGGTGGAGCAGCTCGGCGCCGACCGCATCCTCTTCGGCAGCGACCATCCGATCGCCGACGATTACCTCGACCGCGCGATCGCCATGCTGCGCTCGGAAGCCTTCACCGATGAGGAGCGCGAGCGCATCCTTAAGACGAACGCGCGCGCGTTCTTCAATTCCGGACAACGTCCGTAATTATTCGAACCGGCTTGGCGCGCCTGCGCAAAGGTTGCGCCCGCCGGATATCAATGATTACAATGCAATCATTGATATCAGAACGAGGCCGCCTGTGGCGAGCATCACCATCCGCAATCTCGACGAGCGCACCAAGGCGCGCCTGCGCGTCCGCGCGGCGCACCGCAGGCGCTCGATGGAGGAGGAGGCGCGCCAGATCCTGCGCGAAGCGCTCGCCGAGGACGTGAAGCCCTCGGGCAACCTGGTTGAGCGGATCCGGCGCCGCCTGGCTCCCTTTGGGGGCCTGGATCTCGACCTGCCGCCGCGCGAGCCGATCCGCGAGCCGCCCAAATTCGGCAAACCGCGCCGCAGGTGATCGTTCTCGACACCAGCGTCGTGTCGGAAATCATGAAGGCCGCGCCGGAAGAATCGGTGGCCGGCTGGATCGCTGAGCAGGCGGAAGCGAGCTTGTACATCACCAGCATCACGCAAGCCGAGATCCTGTACGGCATTCAACGACTCGGCGCCGGCAAGCGGCGCTCCGCGCTCGAGGCGGCGGCCGACGCGATGTTCAGCGAGGACTTCGCAGGCCGCGTTCTTGCCTTCGGCACCGACGCAGCCCGTGCGTATGCGCGCATCGCGTTCCAGCGCCAGCGCGCGGGTAAGCCGATCTCGCAGTTCGACGCTCAGATTGCGGCCATTACGTTCGTCGCTCGGGCGACGCTCGCTACGCGCGACCTCGCCGGCTACGAAGGCTGTGGCGTCAAGCTTCTCAATCCCTGGTACGCGTAAGCATCACACGCCTTGTCGCCGCGCGGCAGGCGGCGTAGATTTTGTCCAAAGGGGAGAACCGCCTGGATCGTCGTCGCGCGATGTTGGCCCTCGCCGGCTATGGAGCGCTGGCGGCATTACGTGCCGCGCACGCGCAAAGCGCGGCGCCGCGCCGCATCGGGCTGTTATTGCTCAACGCGCCGTGCCCGGCGCCGCGCGAGCTGCGCGAGGCATTGGCGGCACTGGGCTGGGTGGAAGGAAAAACGCTCGCTTTCGATTGCGTCTCCGCCGTCGGACGTATCCCGAACATCCCCGCGCTGGCAAAGCAGCTGGTCGCGCGGCGCCCCGATCTACTCGTGTCACAGACGCTGCCCGGCATCCGACCCCTCGTCGCCGAGACTTCCAGCATTCCGATCGTCGCGCTCGCGCTCGCCGACCCGGTCGGCATGGGCCTCATCAAGAGCCTCTC
>DASXRW010000382.1:0-3735 GCA_036506355.1 Burkholderiales bacterium | reverse complement strand
GCTGCTATAATGCGGCCTCGCATTTAGTCCTGAACCAAAGCTGGCTGCGGCCGGCTTTTTTATTTCCGTGCTGTTTACTGGATCCCAGTGATCGTCGCCTCCGGCATTGCCATGCGGTACGGGGCCAAGCCCCTCTTCGAGAACGTCAACGTCAAGTTCGGCGGCGGCAACCGCTACGGCCTGATCGGCGCGAATGGCTGCGGCAAGTCGACGTTCATGAAGATCCTCGGCGGCGAGCTCGAGCCCACGGCGGGGACGGTGGCGATCGACGCGAGCGAGCGCGTCGGCCGCCTGCGCCAGGACCAGTTCGCCTTCGAGAACGAGCGCGTGCTCGACGTGGTGCTGATGGGCCACCAGGAGATGTGGCAGGCGATGCGCAGCCGCGACGCGATCTACGCGAACCCGGAATCGACGGATGCCGACTTCATGCGCGCGGCGGACTTCGAGGCGAAATACGCGGAGTACGGCGGCTACACCTCCGAGGCGAGGGCCGGCGCGCTGCTGCTGGGTCTCGGTGTGCCGACCGCGCAGCACGACGGCCCGATGAGCGCGGTGGCGCCGGGCTGGAAGCTGCGCGTGCTGCTCGCGCAGGCCCTCTTCGGCGACCCGGACATCCTGCTGCTCGACGAGCCGACCAACAACCTCGACATCAACAGCATCCGCTGGCTCGAGGATGTGCTGAACAGCCGCTCGAGCACGATGGTGATCATCTCGCACGACCGGCACTTTCTCTCCAGCGTGTGCACGCACATGGCGGACGTCGACTACGGCAACATCCGCGTGTACCCGGGAAGCTAC
This sequence comes from Burkholderiales bacterium, assembly GCA_036506355.1. Classification (GTDB taxonomy): domain Bacteria; phylum Pseudomonadota; class Gammaproteobacteria; order Burkholderiales; family SG8-39; genus SCGC-AG-212-J23. The sequence goes on along the minus strand of DASXRW010000382.1, from coordinate 2,937 downwards.
GACGACTACATGGAAGCGGTCACGCTCGCAAGACAGCAGCAGCAGAACGCGAACGCGCGCGCCAAGGACCGCATTGCCCACCTGGAGGACTTCGTGCGGCGCTTCGGCGCGCACAAGGCCAAGGCGAGCCAGGCCACCTCGCGCCTGAAGATGATCGAGAAGCTGAAAGTCGAGGACGTGAAGCCCTCGAGCCGGCAATACCCGTTCATCCGCTTCCTGGTGGACGACAAGGAGAAGCTGCACCGCGTCGCCGTCGAGGCGAAGGGGCTCGCCAAGGGCTACGGGCGGGGAAAGAAGCTCTTCGAAAAGCTCGACCTTTCGATCGAGGCGGGCGAGCGCGTGGCGATCATCGGGCCGAACGGCGCGGGAAAGACGACCTTGCTGCGCTCGCTTTTGCCCGAGGGTCTCCAGGGAAAGCTCAAGCCCGACGCCGGAGCGGTGAAATGGGCGGAGAAGGCGCGAGCGGGCTACTGGCCGCAGGACGCGGCGGAAGAATTCGCCGCGGACGAGCCGCTCACCGAATGGCTCGGCCGCTGGCGGCGCAAGGATCGCGGCGACGATGACCAGCGGGTGCGCGCGACGCTCGGGCAGCTCCTCTTCTCCGGCGAAGAGGCGAAGAAAGCGGTGAAGGTGATCTCGGGCGGCGAGAGCCAGCGCATGGTCATCGGCAAGCTGGTGCTGTCGATGCCCAACGTGATGCTGCTCGATGAGCCGACCAATCACCTCGACATGGAATCGATCGAGTCGCTGAACACCGCGCTCGAGAAGTACACCGGCACGCTCATCTTCGTGTCGCACGACCGCGAGTTCGTGTCTTCGCTCGCCACGCGGATCATCGAGCTCAAGCCGGGAGGAGCCGGCATGCCCGCGACGGTGATCGACTATCGCGGCAGCTACGAGGACTACCTGGAGAGGCAGGGCGCGGAGCTGCTGGCCGCCTGAGACGGCGAACCCCCTCCACTCACGTTTCCGGGCAAGGCAAAGATTCAATATCGTTACATGTAACGGATACCGGCCTTTGCGTGGCCGGGGCTCGGCACGGCATCGAGCCTTGCCATCACTTGATGCCCGCCTGCATGAACGACTGCATGAACTGACGCTGGAACAGCAGGAATGCGAGGAGCAGCGGCGCGACCGCCATCAGCGTGCCCGCGCTGATCACCGACCAGTCGACGCCGGATTCGGGCGCGCCGAAGATGGCGAGGCCGACCGTGAGCGGCCGGGTGTTCACGGAGTTGGTGACGACGAGGGGCCAGAGGAAGTTGTTCCAGTGGTAGCTCACCGACACCAGCGCGTAGGCGAGATAGGTCGGGCGCGCGAGCGGCACGTACACGCGCCACAGCACGCCGAGCCACGAGCAGCCCTCGACGCGCGCCGCCTCCTCGAGCTCGCGCGGGATGGTCTTGAAGGTCTGGCGCAGGAGAAATATGCCGAAGGCGCTCGCCATGTACGGCAGGCCGATGCCGACGATGGTGTCCACCAGGCCGAGCCGGCTCATGGTGGCGTAGTTCTCGACGATCAGCACCTCGGGCATGATCATGAGCTGCACCAGCACCAGGGCGAAGGCGATGTCGCGCCCGGCGAACTCGAAGCGCGCGAAGGCGAAGCCGGCGAGCGTGCAGAGCACGAGCTGCGCGCCGAGCACCATGGTGACCAGGATCACCGTGTTCAGGAAGTGGCGCGGGAAGGGCGCGTAGCCCCAGGCCTTCTCGAAATTCGCCAGCGTGAGCGGCGCGGCCGGATCGAAGTGCGTGGCGAACGCCGGCGGATGGAAGGCCGCCCAGCAGGCGTAGGCGAGCGGCGCGAGCCATAGGAGGGCGAGCACCCAGGCCGCCGCTTTTTCTAGCACGGTCATCTAGCGGCGTCCGTCATACCAGGGGTGGCAGGCGGCCCGGCTGCGCAATGAGCGTCCGCCGCTCGTGATCATGCGCAAGAGGACGGGCGCCAGTTCGCTCCAGCCGTAGAGCCGCGCCTTGCGGTCGCTCGACAGTAGCGGGTGGCGATGCAGGAGCACGATGCGCCGGCGCCGTGCGCGCGCCAGCCGCTTGAGGCGGCGAAAGAGGTCGATCTCCTCGGCCGCGTAGAGCGCTTCGCTGAAGCCGCCGAGCGCGCGGAAGGCCGCCGCTTCGCAAAAGATGAAGGAGCCGGCGGCCCATTTCAGCAGGCGGCTCACCGCATTCCATGCCGCGAGCGGCAGGCGCACGTCGAGGCGCGCGCTGTCGTAGCGCAGGGTGGCGCCGCCGGCGAGACAGTCGCCGCTCTCGATCGCCTGCGCCGCGTCGTCGAAGAGCTCGCGCGTCGGCCACGAATCGGCGTCGACGAAGACGAGCCAGTCGCCGCGTGCGCGCGCCGCGCCGGCATTGCGCGCGCGCGAGATCTGGTTGACCGGCTCGAACACCACGATCGCGCCCGCCTCGCGCGCGAGCGCCGCGGTGCGATCGGTGGAGTTGTTGTCGCAGACGATGAGCTCGACGTCCCAGCCGCGGTGCGCGAATGCCGCGCTCGCCGCCCGGATGCTCCCGAGCGATTGCGGCAGCAGCTTCTCCTCGTTGTATGCCGGAACGATGACGGAGATGCGCATCGCGATTACCGGTAGTGCACCCTGCGCTCGATCAGCTGGAACTGCAGCAGCGCGAACCCGGCGAGCAGCGCGAGCAGCACCACCGTCAGCGTCGCGGCATAGGCGGTATCGAAGAAGCTGAACGCCACCTGGTAGATGTAGTACAGGAGCAGGTTCGAGGCGTTGTCCGGACCGCCCTTCGTCAGGATGAAGAGGTGGTCGACGAGCTTGAACGAGTTGAGGGTCGCGTTCACCAGGACGAAGAGCGTCGTCGGCATGAGCAGCGGGAAGGTGACGCGCCGGAAGAAGTACCAGCGCGACGCGCCCTCGATGCGCGCCGCCTCCTCGAGCTCGGGCGGCAGCGACTGCAGCGCCGC
>DASXRW010000381.1:0-2596 GCA_036506355.1 Burkholderiales bacterium | reverse complement strand
GCGACGCGCGCTTCGCCACCAATGGCAAGCGCGTCGAGAACCGCGTCGAGCTGACGCGCCTGCTCGCCGAAGTGTTCGAGCAGCGCAGCAAGCGCGAGTGGCTGGAGCTGCTCGAGGTCGCCGGCGTGCCGAACGGACCGATCAACGACGTGGCGCAGGTTTTCGAGGAACCGCAGGTGAAGGCGCGCGGCGTGCGCATCGAGCTCGAGCATCCCGCCGCCGGCAAGCTGCCCCTCGTCGCCAGCCCGATGCGCTTTTCCGAAACGCCGCTCGAGTACCGGCTCGCGCCACCCCTGCTGGGCGAGCACACCGACGAGCTGCTGCGCGGCCTGCTCGGCAAGAACGAGGGCGACATCGCCCGGCTGCGCTCGGCAGGGGTCATATAGCTTAGGATAGGCGGCGAAATTTATGGAGGAGGAGGCTTATGACTCGCATTAGCCAAGCACTGATCGCCGGCGCGCTCGGCGCCGCATTGAGCGCGAGCACATTCGGCGCCCCGACCACGCTGCGCGCCTCGCACCAGTTTCCCGGCGGGCGCGGCGACGTGCGCGACGAGATGGTCCAGATCATCGCGCGCGACGCCAAGGCGGCCAACGTGGAGCTCGAGGTGCAGGTCTATCCGGGCGCATCGCTCTTCAAGCCGAACGAGCAATGGAACGCGCTCGTCAACGGCCAGCTCGACATCTCGTCCTTCCCGCTCGACTATGCGAGCGGCAAGCAGCGCGCGTTCGGTGCGACGCTGATGCCGGGACTGGTGCGCAGCCACGACCGCGCCCAGCGCCTCAACGATTCAGCCTTCATGAAAGACATCAAGGCGCAGATCGACAAGGCAGGCGTGGTCGTGCTTGCCGACGCATGGCTGGCTGGCGCGATCGCCTCCAAGCGCGGCTGCATCCGCAAGCCCGACGATATCAAGGGGCTCAAGGTGCGCTCGGCGGGGCCGACCTTCGCCGCGATGTGGCAGGCCGCGGGCGCCTCGATCGTGTCGATTCCGTCGAACGAGGTGTACAACGCGCTGCAAACCGGCGTCGCCGAGGCCACCGACACCAGCTCGGGCAGCTTTGTCTCCTTCCGCATCTACGAGCAGGTGAAATGCCTCACGGCGCCGGGCGACAACGCGCTGTGGTTCATGTACGAGCCGGTGCTGATGTCGAAGAAGAGCTTCACGCGGCTGAACAAGAAACAGCAGGACGTGCTGCTGCAGGCGGGCAAGAAGTCGCAGCAGTTCTTCGCCGCCAAGGCCAAGGGCCTGGACGAGGAGATGGTGAAGGTCTTCAAGGACCATAACGTCGAGGTCGTGACGCTCACGCCGCAGGAATACGACGCGTGGCTCAAGGTTGCGGAGAAGAGCTCGTACGCGGAATTCGCCAAGGACGTACCGAACGGCAAGAAGCTGATCGACCAAGCACTAAGCGTCAAGTAGTTCTCTGGGCGCGTATGTCAGTGCCGTAAGGCGCCTATCGCAACTCTGCGGCGTAGTGGCCGCGGGGCTGATCGCGCTCGGCGTGCTGGTGGTCTGCGAGATGGTGTTCGTGCGCTACGTGCTCAACCAGAACACCATCTGGCAGACCGACTTCGTCACCTGGAGCCTGGTCGCGGCGACCTTCATCGGCAGTCCGTACCTGCTGCTGACGCGTGGCCACGTCAACGTCGATGTGCTGCCGCTGTACCTGGGCCCGCGCGCGCGCTGGTGGCTGGCGCTCGCATCGATCGTCATGTCGCTCGCGTTCTGCATCACGATGGCGGTGCTGACCGCGCGCTTCTGGCTCGAAGCCTGGGAGCAGCGCTGGGTGTCGGACACGATGTGGCGCGCGCGGCTGTGGATTCCCTATAGCGCCATGCCGATCGGCCTGGGCATCCTGACGCTGCAATACATCGCCGATCTCTACAGCCTGCTCGCCGGCCGCGAGCCGCCATTCGGGATCAAGGCGTGAGCCCGACCACGCAGGGCGCACTCGTGCTGCTGGCGACGCTGATCGTGCTGCTGTCCGGAGCGCCGGTCGCCTTCGGCCTCGGTGCGCTGTCGATCGCGTTCATCGTCATGTTCCAGGGAGTGGGCGCGCTGCAGGTCGTGGCGGAGACCTTCTACGCCGGGCTGAATGACTTCACCCTGGTATCGATCCCGATGTTCGTGATGATGGGCGCGGCGATCGGCTCCTCGCCGGCCGGGCGCGACCTGTACGAAGCGCTCGACCGCTGGCTGTACCGGGTGCCCGGCGGCCTGGTGATTTCCAACCTCGGTGCCTGCGCCATCTTCGCCGCGCTCACGGGCTCTTCGCCGGCCTGCTGCGCCGCGATCGGCAAGATGGGCATCCCGGAGATGCGCAAGCGCGGCTACCCGGACGAGATCGCCACCGGCTCGATCTGCGCCGGGGGCACGCTCGGCATCCTGATCCCGCCCTCGATCACCTTCATTCTTTACGGCATCGCCACCGAGACCTCGATCGGGCGCCTGTTCCTCGCCGGGGTCATGCCCGGCCTGATGCTCACGGCTCTGTTCATGCTGTGGACGCTGTTCGCCATCTGGCGCCGCGGGTTTCGCGCCCACCCAGCGGAGTTCCGCTACAGCTGGAAGGAGAAATTCCATTCGATACCG
>DASXRW010000380.1:0-5734 GCA_036506355.1 Burkholderiales bacterium | reverse complement strand
TCTCGAGCCCGGCGAGTTCGTCCTCACGCTCGGCGACGCGCACCTGTATCTGAATCACCTCGAGCAGGCGCGCGAGCAGCTCACCCGCAGCCCGCGCCCCTTCCCTCGCATGCGTCTCAACCCCGCGCGCCGCGAGCTGCTCGAGTTCGAGTACGAGGACTTCACACTGGAAGGCTACGAGCCGCATCCGGCGATCAAGGCGCCGATCGCTGTCTAGTCTTAAACTAGCTCCGCGGCTGGCCATGGGAGGGGCTATCAAGTGAGGCGACGGCAGGCATTGCTGGGAGTTCTCGCCCTCGCTGGCGCCGCGGTGATGCGCGATGCGCGGGCGCAGAAGAAGCTGGTGATCGGCTTGCTCGACGCCGGCAACCGTCCCGAATGGTGGCTGGGATTCCGTCAGCAGATGCGGGAGCTCGGCTATATCGAAGGCAAAACTGTGTTCTTCGAGGAGCGCTTCGCGAGCGGCAAGGCTGATCTGCTCGCCGCGTACGCCCGCGAGCTCGTGCAGCGCGATGTCGCGCTCATAGTCACCGCCGGTACGAGCGCCGCGCTCGAGGCAAAGCGCGCGAGCGCGAAGATTCCGATCGTCATGGCCACCGGGGCCGACCATGTGAGCCTTGGGCTCGCCGTGAGCCTGTCGCGGCCGGGACGCAACGTCACCGGCAACTCCACCGTGGGCTCGGAGCTCACGGCGAAACGCTTCGCGCTGCTCCGGGAAATGTTCCCGAAGATGACCCGCCTTGCCGTGCTCTGGCATTCCGAGAACATCGGCTCGATGCCGGCGGTGCGGGATCTCGAGGCGGTGGCGCGCTCGTCGAAAGTGACGCTACAAAACCTCGGCATCGCGAGCGCCGCGGAGCTGCCTCAGGCTTTCGCAGCCGCCGCGCAGGAGCGCGCCGAGGCACTCTTCGTCGTCGCCGGGCCGCTTACGTTTCCCGAGCGGAAAAGGATCGCCGAGCTCGCGATCAAGCATCGCCTGCCGACCATGCACGGCCCGGGGGAATACGTCGAGGCGGGCGGGCTCGCCTCGTACTCGCCGAACTATCGCGATTTTTTCCGGCGCGCGGCGATCACCGCCGACAAGATCCTCAAAGGCGCCAAGCCCGGCGAGCTGCCGATCGAGGAGCCGACAAAGTTCGATTTCACGATCAACTTGAAGACGGCAAAGGCGCTCGGCGTGACGATTCCCAAGGCGGTGCTGCTGCGCGCGGACCGGGTGATCGAGTAGGCCGCGACGCCTGTCGAAAGGCAGCGACGCGTTCGTTTTGCAGAGCGATATGCGTTTCGAAGCGGTGAAAAACAGCTTTGGTAAAAGGACGCGATGCAGGACGAGAAGTCGCTCGACTTCATAGCGCACGAGCTGCGCAACTGCCTCGCGCCGATGAGCAACGCACTCGAGAGCCTGCGCCTCGCCGGCAATGACCCGCCGGTGGTGCACGCCGCAACCGGGATCATGAGACGCCAGGTCGACGGCATGGCGCGCCTGGTCGAGGAGCTCCTCCGGATATCGCGCGCCTCCCGCGACAAAGTTATTTGATCCGCAGCCGCCGAAAGCGAGCGGGCCGGGAAATAATTACGGCCCTGACCCCGAATGCCGATGCGGCTCTCCGTCCTCGACCAATCGCCCATCCTCAGCGGCCACGACGCGCGGCGCGCGATCGAGGAGACGCTGGCGCTCGCGCGGCGCGCGGACGAGCTCGGCTACTACCGCTACTGGCTCGCCGAGCACCACGCGATCGCCGCGCTCGGCGATCCCTGCCCCGAGGTACTGGTCGCGCGACTGGGCGCCGAGACGAAGAAGATGCGCGTCGGCACCGGCGGCGTGCTGCTGCCCTACTACAGCGCGTTTCGCGTCGCCGAGAGCTTCCGCATGCTGGAGGCGCTCTATCCAGGCCGCGTCGACCTCGGCATCGGGCGCGCGCCGGGCGGCGATGCGCGCACCGCACAGGCGGTGGCGGGCGGCGGCTTTCCCGACGCATCGCACTTCCCGCAGCAGCTCTGGCAGCTCTGCGGGCACCTCGACGGCACGCTGCCCGCCGATCATCCGTTCAAGGCGGTGCGTGTGCAGCCCGAGGTGCCGACCGCGCCGGAGGTGTGGCTGCTCGGCTCCTCCGATTACAGCGGCGCGCTCGCGGCCCAGCTCGGCCTGCCATTCTCGTTCGCGCATTTCATCAACCCGCACGGCGGCGACGAGGTCACTCGTGTTTACAGGAGAAACTTCAAACCTGGGCGCGAGCAGGCGCCGAGGACGATGGTCTGCACCTTCCTGATCTGTGCGGAAACGGATGAGGAGGCCGAGCGCCTTGCGGCGCCGATCGACCTGCGCCGGCTGCACATGGCGTTGAACATCGACTCGCCGATACCCACCGACGCCGAGGCCGCGCAGCACCGCTATGGCACGGAGGAGCGGCGCTATGTCATGGCCCAGCGTGCACGCGCCGTCATCGGCAGCCCGGCGAGCTGCCGCGCCGCGCTGGAAGCGATGGCGAGCCGCTACCAGGCCGACGAGGTGATGGTGCTGACGATCACCGGAGCCTACGACACGCGCCGGCGCTCCTACGAGCTACTGATGAGCGCGTTCCAGTAGCTTGACCACCGCGGCATGTCCGCTCGCTGCGGCGTAGTCGCGCGGCGTGAAGCCTTCGCGGTTCCTCGCGTCGCGCTCCTTCGTTTGCCCGAGCAGCAGCCGCACCATCGCGGCTTCGCCGTTGTGGGCTGCGGCGTGCAGCGGCAGGTTGCCCTTCGCGTCGCGCGCATTCGGATCGGCGTGCGCGCGCAACAGCATGCGCGCAACCGCGACGTTGCCTTCGAGCGCGGCCCAGAAGAGCGGCGACTCGCCGGCACTGTTCGTGGCACGCGGATCGGCACCGGCCTTGACGAGCGCGGCGGCGAACCAGGCGTCCTTCGGGAAGGCCGCGTAATGCAGCACCGTTTCGCCGCTCTCGGTGCGCGCATTGACGTCGGCGCCGTCTTGCAGCAACCGTTCGACCTGCTTGCGATCACCTTTCTCGACCGCCGCATGCAGCGCGCTTTCGCCGGCATGCGCTGTGGCCATCGCCGCAGCCACGACCCAGAGCGCGCGCTGCGCACTGCGCAAAGCGTGCTCAAGTCGTTGAATGCCTACCATTTGTAGTGATTGTGTCACACGTGCTTACCTTGACTTCCCGCCGCCTGCGGGACTAGTCTGGCCGCCGGGATGTGTCCCCTCATTCCCATCTCTCCCCTTCATCACATCAGTTAGGAGTTCTCATGAACGTTTGGGCAAAAACAATCTGTCGTCTATTGATCGCGCTGATGGTCTGGATGCCGTACCAGATCGCAACCGCAGGGATGATCGGCACCGATCAGGTCGTCGCCTCAAGCCCGCAGGCCGACCGCACCACGGTCCTCAATTTCCTGAACCGCGCCGACGTCGCCGGCAAGCTGCAGACGCTGGGCCTCGATCCGTCGACCGCGAAAGACCGCGTCGGCGCGATGACCGATCAGGAAGTGCAATCGCTCGCCGGGCGCATCGAAGCCATGCCGGCAGGGGCCAGCGACGCAGGCGTGCTCCTGCTCATCATCCTGGTCGCCGCCGCGGTGTGGTGGTTCTGGCAGCGCTAAGCACGTCCGGCCGCAAGGCCCTGGAAAACGCCCGCTCCATAGCGGGCGTTTTTGTTTTGCTCTTGCTCTGCGGCTGCGCGGGCCTCTTCCCGCAGACCGCCAGTCTGCGCGACACGCTGCCGCAGGACCTGCGCGAGCGCGTGGAGCTGAAGCAGGTGCCTTTCTTTCCGCAGAGCGAGTACCAGTGCGGGCCCGCGGCGCTCGCCACCGCGCTCGCGGCATCCGGCGTCAAGGTGACGCCGGAGGAGCTGGTGTCCGAGGTCTACCTGCCCGAACGCAAAGGCAGCCTGCAGATCGAGATGCTCGCCGCCGCGCGCCGGCACGGCCTGGTGTCCTACCAGCTCGCGCCGCGCTTCGGCGATCTCTTGCGCGAGATCGCCGCAGGCAATCCGGTCATCGTGCTGCAGAACCTCGGCCTGCGCGAGGGCTGGCATTACGCCGTGGCGGTCGGCTACGACTACGATTGGGGCAAGCTCTATCTGCGCTCGGGCGAGAGCAAACGGCAGGTGATGCCGTTCGCGATCCACGAGTTCGTCTGGATGCGCAGCGGCTACTGGGCGATGGTGGCGCTGCCGCCCGACCGCATCCCGGCGACGGCGGACGAATCGCGCTGGCTTTCCGCGGTCGCCGCGCTCGAGCGCGCCGGCGGCCTGCGCGCCGCGCGCACGGCCTACGAGACCTTCCTCAAGCGCTGGCCGGCGAACGTCAACGCCGCCGTCGGCCTCGCCAACACCCACCATGCGCTCGGCGAGCTCAAGGAGGCCGAATCGGTGCTGCGCAGCGCCGCGCGTGAGAACCCCGAGTCGGTGATCGTTCTCAACAACCTCGCGCAGACGCTCTCCGACCAGGGGCGCGATGCCGAGGCGCTGCCGGTGATCGAGCGCGCCGCGGCACTGGGCGGCCCGTTCTCCTCGGCGGTCGAGGATACGAAGCGCGGCATCCAGCAGAAGCTCGCAAAGAGAAAGTAGGGACGGACCCTATTTTTTTCTCAAATAAGAAAAATGGGGTCCGTCCCCATTTAAGACCATTTAAGCTGCCAGCGTCGCCGGGTCGACTTCCTCAAGCAAAGGCGGCATCGGGCAGTCGAGCACCGCGCACACCAGCCGCATGAACTCCGCCTCGACGACGCGGATCGTGCCGTCGGCGGTCACCGCGGCGAACAGGCCCTTAACCAGCACCGCCTTCTGCATCGGCGCGAGGCCCCAGAGCGCCTCGAAGGCCGCGCTGATCACCGCGGGCGCGAACTCGGTGGCCGTCGGCACGTCGATCTGCATGATCTCGGCTCCCGCGCGCAGCGCCTTTTCGAGCGCTTCGGCGCGCGAGCCGGTGGCGTCCACCCGCGTGCCGGCGTGTGCGATGAGCGCGAGCAGCGTGGCGGCGTGCGGCTTGAGCTCCGCAATGCGCTTGTCCGCGCGCGGCGGCTTGGGCCTCGCCCACACCTGCGTGCGCACGAAGGTCAGCACGACGAACTCGTGCAGCGAGACGCGCCGGTCGGCATAGACGACCGCCTCGAGGCCGGCGACGAGCTGGTGCTTCGCCAGCTCCGGCGCGGCCTTCAATGCCGGCAGCGCGAGATCGACCACGGGGAGGTGGAACGCGAGCCCGAGCTCGCGCGTCAGCGGGCTGGCGCGCGCCACGCGCTCGCCAAGCTCGCCCAGGCTGAGCGCGCCGAGCGCCTGCAGCTGCTCGCGCTGCACCTCCTCTTTCGGCGCGAGGAGCAGCGCGATGACCGTCGCCGCCGCGCCCTCGGCGCTGCGCAGCGACTCGCGTAACGCAGGCGAGAGCTGCTTGAGGAGGCGCTCGGCGTAGCCGAGCTTCTCCGCGCTGAGCGAGCCGACGAGCTGCGCGCTTTGCGCCGCGGTGCGTCCCCAGGCGGTGCCGATGTCGGCGGCGCGGCGTCCGGCCGGGGTGGCCGTTTCCGCCTTCTGCACGCCGGGAAGCTCGGCCGTCGCGGCGTCGCGCCTCGCGCGATAGGTCGAAGGCTGAAAGCGCGGGTTCACGCGCCGGATGCGCTCGTCGAGCGGCGGGTGCGTGTCGAACAGCCCCGCGAGATAGACCTCGATGCCCTGCCCGAAGAAGAGGTGCGACATTTCTTCCGCGTAGCGCGCACGGATCAGCGCGCCGCCGCTCG
>DASXRW010000379.1:0-1523 GCA_036506355.1 Burkholderiales bacterium | reverse complement strand
GGCGATCCTCGGCACCGGCGGCCTGTCGCATTCGATCGGCGAGCCGACGATGGGCGCGATCTACGAGGACTTCGACCGGGAGACGCTGCGCCTCTTCGGCCGTCCCGAGCAGGAGCTGGTCCAGTTCCTGGAAGCGAAGCTCCCGAGCTCGGGCAATGGCTCAGAGGAAGTGCGCAACTGGCTCGTCGCGCACGGCGCCGCCGGCGGCCGCGGCTTCGAGCTCGTGGACTACCTGCCGGTGCCCAAGGTCATCGTCGGCTGCGGCTTCGCCGCCTGGGGCGTGTAGCTATTCGGGCGTGAGATGCGCGAGCTTCGCCTGCTCGCCGTACGCCTTGAGCTCGGCGTGGAAGAAGCGGTTGAAGTCGGCGGGCGAGTCGGCCACGGGGAAGACGCCGATCTTGGCGAACCGGTCGAGCACCTCGGGCTTCTGCTCGGCGGCGCGCACTTCGCGCCAGAGCTTGTCGACGATGTCCGCCGGCATGCCCGCCGGGCCGAAGAGCGCGAACCAGCCGCCATCGTGCCGATACTGGGGCACGCCCGCTTCGGTCGTCGTCGGCACTTCGGGAAATGCGGGATGGCGAGTCGCCGCGGTCCAAGCGAGCACCCGCACCTTGCCGCTCTTGTAATGCGGCATGAGCGGCGCCGGAGAGGCGAACATCGCCTGCACTTCGCCGGTGGCGAGCGCCGCGGTGGCCGGGCCGCCGCCCTTGTACGGGATGTGCGTCATCTTGATTCCGGTCATGTTGTTGAACACCTCCATGGCGAGGTGCCAGGTGTTGCCGATCCCCGGCGTGCTGTACGCGAGCTGCGTGCCGGGCTGTCTTGCGTACGCGAGGAATTCCTGCAGCGACTTTGCCGGGATGCTGTTGGCGACCGCGAAGAACAGCCCGCCGTTGCTCACCAGGTTGGTGATCGGCGTGAAAGCCTTTTCCGTGTCGTACGGCATGGACTTGTGCGCGTACGGGTTGATCACGATGCCCGAGGAGTACACGAGCAGCGTGTAGCCGTCGGGTGCCGCCTTCGCCACGATGCTCGCGCCGACGATGCCGTTGGCGCCCGGCTGGTTCTCGACGACGAAGGGCTGGCCCATCTGTGCCTGGAGCTGCGCGGCGACGATGCGCGCGGTGATGTCCGGGCCGCCGGTAGCGGCGGCGACGATGACGCGCACCGGCCGATTCGGGTAGTTCTGCACCTGCGCCCATGCCGCACCCGCCACCATCAACGCGGTCGCGGCCGCAGCCCAGATTCTTGCTTTCATAGGCTCCTCCTCTCGCCCGGCTGTTCTAAGTAAGGAGCCGGCGTTCCCTTCGGAATGATGCCACTCGGATTCACTTTCTTCACCGACCAGTAGCCGATCACGTAGTAGCGCGGCTTCACGGTCCCCGCGACGCCCGGCACGCGATAGAGCTCGCGCAGGTAGCGGCTGAGGTTCGGGTAATCGGCGATGCGCTGGCGGTTGCAGCGGAAGATCGAGAAGTACGCGACGTCGAAGCGCACCAGCGTCGGAAACAGTCGCCAGTCCG
>DASXRW010000378.1:0-14108 GCA_036506355.1 Burkholderiales bacterium | reverse complement strand
CCAGATCTCCTCGGGCTCGGGGTTGAGCCAGACGCATTTCGAGTAGACGTCGGTGACGCGCTTCACCCACACCGCGCCCGGCTCCTCGTTGAAGTATTCGACCGAGCCGCCGGGCTGCAGGATCTCGTAGGGGCTCATGGTGGCGTCGCCGACGAAGATCACCTTGTAGTCATGCCCGTACTTATGGAGCAGCTCCCATGTGCGCGTGCGCGCCGAATGCCGGCGCCGGTTGTCCTTCCACACGAAGTCGTACAGGCAGTTGTGGAAGTAGAAGAACTCCAGGTGCTTGAACTCGGTCTTCGCGGCGGAGAAGAGTTCCTCGGCGAGCTTGATGTGGTCGTCCATCGTGCCGCCGATGTCCATCAGCATCAGCACCTTGATGGCGTTGCGGCGCTCGGGTCGCATGTGAATGTCGAGGTAGGCCTTGCGCGCGGTGCTGTCGATGGTGCCCGGCAGGTCAAATTCGTCGGGCACGCCTTCGCGGGCGAATTTACGTAGCCGGCGTAGCGCCACTTTGATGTTGCGGGTGCCGAGCTCCACGGAGTCATCGAGGTTGCGGTACTCGCGTGCGTCCCAGACCTTCACGGCGCTGCGGTTGCGCGACTTTTCCTGCCCGATGCGGATGCCTTCGGGGTTGTAGCCGTAGGCGCCGAAAGGCGAGGTGCCGCCGGTGCCGATCCACTTGTTGCCGCCCTGGTGGCGGCCTTTCTGCTCTTCGAGCCGTGCTTTCAGCGTCTCCATCAGCTTTTCCCAGCCGCCGAGCGCCGCGATCTGCTTCTTCTCCTCCTCCGAGAGCGTGAGCTCGACCTGCTTCAGCAGCCACTCGAGCGGGACCTCGGCCTCGATGCCGGGGATCGTCTCGACGCCCTGCCAGAACTCGGCGAAGGCGCGGTCGAACTTGTCGTAGTTCGCCTCGTCCTTCACGAGCGCGGTGCGCGAGAGGTAATAGAAGTCATCGACCGACGGGCCGATCACGTTCTTGCCCATCGCCTCGAGCAGCGTCAGGTACTCCTTGATGGAGACCGGCAGCTTGTGGCTCTTGAGCTTGAGGAAGAAATCGATCAGCATCGGCGCAGCTTTACATTCTAACGAAGGAGGGGGGATGAAACATTTCGCCGCTGCATTGGCGCTCGCCGCTGTGACCGGTTTAGCGGGAGCGCAAAGCTTTCCTACGCGAGCCATCACGCTCGTCTCGCCGTTCCCGCCGGGCGGCTCGACCGACACCACGGCGCGCATCATCGCCGAGCGCATGCGCACGCCGCTCGGTCAGAGCGTGGTGGTCGAGACCGTGGGTGGCGCGGGCGGCTCGATCGGCGTCGGCCGCGTGGCGCGCGCTGCGCCCGACGGCTACACCATCGACATCGGGCAGTGGGACACGCATGTCGGCAACATCATTTATCCGATCAACTACGACCTGCAGAAGGACTTCGAGCCGATCGGGCTGATGTCGATCAACCCGCAGCTGATGATCGCGCGCAAGGGATTTCCGGCCGACGACCTGAGGGGGCTGGTGGCCTGGATGAAAGCGAATCCGGGCAAGGCGACACTCGTCGAGCAGACCGCGGCGGCGAAATTGAGCGGCATCGTGATGCAGCAGGCGACCGGCACGACCTTGCAGTTCGTGCCCTTTCGCGGCGCCGGCCCGGCGATGCAGGCGATGCTCGGCGGTCAGGTGGATCTCATGATCCTGCAGGCCGCCGCGGCGCTGCCGCAGGCGCGCGCGGGTTCGGTCAAGATCCTCGCCAACCTTTCGCCGAAGCGCTCGCAGGCGATCCCCAGCGTGCCGACCTCGGACGAGAGCGGTATTCCCGGGCTTTACGCGCCGGGATGGTTCGCGCTCTTCGCGCCCAGGGGCACGCCGAAGGAGATCATCGCGCGGTTGAATGCAGCAATGGTCGAGGCGCTCGCCGATCCGGCGGTGCGCGCGCGGCTCCTGGATCTGGGGCTCGACGTGGCGCCGCGCGAGCTGCAGACGCCGGAGGGGCTTGCCGCGTTCCACAAGGCCGACATCGACAAGTGGTGGCCGATCATCAAGGCCGCCAACATCAAGGTGGAGTAGAGCGCTAGCGTCATTTCACTTGCGACTCGATGAGCGCGAGCAGGCCCTTGAGCAGCGCGATCGGCGAGGGCGGGCATCCCGCGATATGCAGATCGACCGGCACCACGCGCGAGACGCCGCCGAGCACGCCGTGGCCGCCGGCGAACACGCCGCCATCGCGGGCGCAATTCCCGATCGCCACCACCCACTTCGGATCGGGCGTCGCCTGCCAGGTGCGCTCGAGCGCCTCGCGCATGTTGACGGTCACCGGGCCCGTCACCATCAGCACATCGGCGTGCCGCGGCGAGGCGACGAAGCGCAGGCCGAAGCGCTCCAGGTCGTAGAGCACGTTGTTCAAGGCGTGGATCTCCAGCTCGCAGCCGTTGCACGAGCCGGCATCGACCTCGCGGATCGCGAGGCTGCGCCCGAGCCGGCGGCGCGCGGCGCGGTTCACCTGCGCCGCGAGCTCGGCGAGCGCCGCGTCGCCCGGCGCGGGCGCCGGCTCGGTGAGCGGGCCCTGCACGAAGCTCTTGAAGAGGAGCTTGCGCATCAGAGATCGTGGCCCGAGTACGAGCAGTTGAAGGACTTATTGCAGAGCGGGAAATCGGCGACGATGTTGCCTTCGATCGCCGCCTCGAGCAGCGGCCACTGGAACCACGACGGGTCGCGCAGGTGGCAGCGCTCGACGCGCCCGTCGGGCCCGATCCTGATCCAGACGAGAACGTCGCCGCGGAAGCCCTCGACCAGCGCGACGCCTTCACCGGCGGCGGGCACTGGCGCAGCGTAAATCGGCCCCGCCGGCAGCGCGCTGAGGAGCTGCTCGATCAGCGCGAGGCTCTCCTCGACCTCCCGGATGCGTATCCAGACTCTCGCGTTCACGTCGCCTGCCTGGACCACCGGCACCTCGAATTGCAGCCGGTCGTAAGGCGCGTAGCCCGGCGCGCGGCGTGCGTCGAAGCTGCGGCCCGACGCGCGCCCGATGTAGCCGCCGGCGGCGAACTGCTGCGCGAGCGCGCTCGACAGGATTCCCGTGCCGACGGTGCGATCCTTCAGCGACTCGGTGTTGTCGTACACCTCGACGAGATCGGGGAAGTGCTTGCGGATGAGCGCGACCAGGCCGCGCAGCGCCTGCTCGCCCTCGGCCGGCAGGTCGGCGCGCACGCCGCCCGGAACGATGCAGTCCATCATCAGCCGGTGGCCGAAGCAGCGATCGGCCGCGCGCAGCACCTGCTCGCGCAGCAAACCGAGCTGCGCATGCATGATGGCGAACGCCGCGTCGTTGCACACGGCGCCGATGTCGCCGAGATGATTGGCGAGGCGCTCGAGTTCGGCCATCACCGCGCGCAGCCATAGCGCGCGTGGCGGTACCGCGATGGCGCTGGCGGACTCCACTGCCTGGGAAAAGGCGAGCGCAAAGGCGACCGTGCTGTCGCCCGAGACCCGGCCCGCGAGCACCGCGGCGCGCTCGAGGGAAGCGCCGGCCATCAGCGCCTCGGTGCCCTTGTGCACATAGCCGAGCCGCTGCTCGAGCCGCACCACCGTCTCGCCGTTGGCGGTGAAGCGGAAGTGGCCCGGCTCGATGATGCCGGCGTGGACCGGACCCACCGGGATCTGGTGCAGGCTTTCGCCTTCCACGGGCAGGAACCGGTAAGGCTCGCTGTGACGCAGCCAGGGTCGCGTGTCCGGCAAGCCTACGGGCTCGAGCCCCACGAGGTCGCGCATCGCCCGCTCGAGGCGGATGGCGGGCGGGTGCAGGCGCCCGACCGAGGGATAGCGGTTCTCGTCGCACGCCACGCTCAGCAGGCTGAGCGCATTCGACTCCATCACCGCCATGTGCGCGAAACCCGGCTCTCCCCACAGCCCGAGCAGGGAAAGCTCGCCCGACTTCAGGCGCGTTGCCGTCTGCTCCCACTGCTCGGCGCTGATAAGGGAACGAAGCATCAGCTCAGGAGCGTCGCGACATACTGGAACCATGTCACCAGCGCCGGCGGCAGCCAGATTCCGGCGACGAGCACCAGCGCGAAATGAGCCCCTACCGGCAGGAACGAAGCCGTGGACCGCTCGCTCGGGCCGTAGGGATCGCCGAAAGCGAGGCTGTTCAGGCGCAAGAGCAGCGCGCCGAGCGCGACCAGCAGGCTCAGCCCCAGCACCACGGCGAGCACCGGCTGGCGCGCAAACGTGGAGGTGACGATGAGGAATTCGGTCATGAAGATCCCCATCGGCGGCAGGCCGGCGATGGCGACGACGCCGAGCACCAGGCCCCAGCCGAGCACCGGGTGGGAAACGGTGAGCCCGCGGATGTCGGGCATGTGCTGCGTTCCCTTGACCTGCGCAATGTGCCCGACGCAGAAGAAGATCGCCGACTTGGTGAGGCTGTGCAGCGTCATGTGCAGCAGGCCGGCGAAATTCGCGAGCGGGCCGCCCATGCCGAACGCGAAGGTGATGATTCCCATGTGCTCGATCGACGAGTAGGCGAACATGCGCTTGATGTCCTGCCGGCGGTAGAGCATGAAGGAGGCGAACACCACCGAGACCAGGCCGAGCGAGACCATCAGCGGCCCGGGCGCGAGCGCCCCGGGATTCGCCGACATCACGCTCTTGAAGCGCAGCACGGCGAACAGCGCCACGTTGAGCAGCAGCCCCGAAAGCACCGCCGAGATGGGCGTCGGGCCCTCGGCGTGCGCGTCGGGCAGCCAGGCGTGCAGCGGCACGAGCCCGACCTTGGTGCCGTAGCCGAGCAGCAGGAACAGGAACGACAGGTTGAGCAGCGCCGGATCGCAGCCCGCGGCCTTCTGCACGAGCACGCTCCAGGCCATCGCGTCCGGGCCCTCGCCGACCACCGCGCGCGCCGCGAGATACACCAGGATGGTGCCGAAGAGCGCGAGCGCGATGCCGACGCTGCCGAGGATGAAGTACTTCCACGCCGCCTCGAGCGCCGCCTCGGTGCGGTAGATGCCGACCATCAGCACCGTGGTCAGCGTGGCGAGCTCGACCGCGACCCACATCAGCCCGACGTTGTTCGACAGCAGCGCGAGGTTCATGCCGAACATCAGCGTCTGATACATCGCGTGGTAGAAGCGCAGGTAAACCGGAGTCAGCTTGCCGGTCTCGAGCTCGTGGCCGATGTAGCTGCGGCTGAACACGCTGGTGGTGAAGGCGACGAAGGTGCTCAGCAGAATGAACACGACGTTGAGATCGTCGACGATCAGGAACGGCCCGGGAGCGGGGCGCTCGGCGAGCAGCACGAGCGCGGCGGCGAACGTGAGGAAAGACGCGAGCACGTTCAGCCACGCGGTGGTGCGATCATCGGGCAGGACCGCGAGCAGCGCCGCGCTCAAGGCCGGGACCAGCAGGATGGCCGCGATGGCGAAGGCGCCCGGGTCGCTCATGGCTGCTCGCCGCGGTGCTCGTGGAGCAGGTGGATGTCCACCGTCTCGAAGCGCTCGCGGATGCGGAAGAGAAAAATCCCGATCACGATCAGCGCCACCAGGATCGAGAACGCGACGCTGATCTCCACCACGAGCGGCATGCCCTTGGCGCCGGTGGCGGCGAGGATCAGGCCGTTCTCGATCGACATGAAGCCGATCACCTGGCTCACCGCGTTGCGCCGCGAGATCATCATCAGCAGGCCGAGCAGGATGACCGACAGCGCGAAGGCCAGGTCTTCGCGGGCGAGCGTCCCGGCCTGGGCGGTGACCGGCAGCATCACCATCACGGACAGCGCGACCAGGCCGATGCCGGCGAGCATCGTCTGCCCGACGCTGACCACCGGCTCGATGGTGCGATGAATCCCGAGCCGCACGACCATCCGGTGCAGCGCGAGCGGGATCACCACGGCCTTCAAGACGAGCGCGATCACGGCGGTGATGTAGAGATGGGGTGCCTGCTGGATGTAGGCCTGCCACGCCACGGAGAACGAGACGACGAGCGCGTGCATGGCGAAGGTGTTGATGAGCCCGGTCATGCGGTCCTGATAGAGCAGCATGAAGCTCACCAGCACCAGGCCGCCGGCGAAGAGATGCGCGACGTCGAGCGCGAGGCGGTCCATCATCCGGCCTTGGTCACGAAAAGGAGCAGCGCCGCGAGGAAGCCGAGCATCAGCGCGGCGCCGAGAAAATCGCTGACGCGAAAGACGCGCATCTTCGCAATGGCGGTCTCGAACACCGCCAGCGCGAATCCCGCGGCGGCGAGCTTGATCACGTACACGCCGATACCTCCGAGATAGGCGCCCGGGCCCTCTCCGGACGCGGCGATGCCCCAGGGAAAGAAGACGCAGCCGATGACCGAGACGTAGAGCAGCAGCTTCAGGGAGGAAGCGGTCTCGATCAGGGCAAGGTGGCGCCCCGAGTACTCGAGAATCATCGCCTCGTGCACCATGGTCAGCTCGAGGTGCGTTGCCGGATTGTCGACCGGGATGCGCGCGTTCTCGGCGATCGCCACCATGACGAGCGCGACGAGCGCGAGCGCAAGCGAGACCCGCAGGCCGACCTCGGGCGCCTGCATGGAAGCGGCGATCGAGGAAAGCTGCGTCGAGCCGGCGAGCAGCGAAAGCGTGAACACCACCATCAGCATCGCCGGCTCGGCGAGCGAGGCGATCATCATCTCGCGGCTCGAGCCGATGCCGCCGAAGCTCGTGCCGACGTCGAGTCCGGCGAGCGCGAGCAGGAAGCGCGCACTGCCGAGCAGCGCGACGATGGCGATCACGTCCGCCGCGTAGCTGAAGGCGAGGCCGGTGGCGAAGGTCGGCACCAGCGCCGCGGCGACCCAGGTGGTGGCGAAGATGAGATAAGGCGCGACGCGAAACACCCAGGACGCCGAATGCGCGAGCACCACCTCCTTGCGCAGCAGGCGCAGCAGGTCGCGGTAGGGTTGCACGAGCGGCGGCCCCTGACGCCGCAGCAGGTGCGCCTTGACCTTGCGCACGTAGCCGGTCAGCAGCGGCGCGAGCGCGAGAACCAGCAGCATCTGCCCGAGCTGCACGCCCAGGTCGAGGACTATTGCCATATCGCGAGCACCATCAGCAGCACGACCAGCGCCCCGAACACCAGCGTCAGGTAGGCGCGGATCGTCAGGAACTGCAGCTTGTTGAGGAGGCCGGCGGCGAAGTTCACGAATCGCGTAATCGGCACATAAAGCACATCCCACAGCACGTCGCGCAGCCGCACGTGCATGCGGGCCGCCCGCAGGTCGCCCGGCGGCGGGATGTGCACTTCCTCGCGCGCGCGGAACACCACGGTGCCGAAGACCCTGCGGATCGGCTGCGAGAAGCTGCCCGCGGTGTACTGCGTGGCAGGGCTCGGGTCGGGAAAGCCGCAATCCCAGGCCGCGGACCTGCGCAGCGCGCCGGAGGCCCAGCGATGGATCGCTTCGGCGCCCAGGCCGGCGCCGAGCGCGATCAGGAAGAACAGGAGCAGGCCGTTGTAGGAGCTGCGGCTCTGCGCGACCGGCACGATGGTCAGCCAGTCGAGCTGACGCTGCTCGGGCAGGTGCGCGCCCGCAAGCGCCTCGGTGACCGGCGCGAGCGCGTCGATGAAGTAGCCCGGCACGATGCCCGCCACGAGGCACAGCGCCGCGAGCAGGAACATCGCGGCGAGCGAATAGCGGTCGGTCTCGACGGCGTCGCGGGCCACCTGGCTGCGCGGCCGCCCCAGGAACGTCACGCCGAAGGCCTTGACGAAGCACGCCGCGGCGAGCGCGGCGGAGAGCGCAAGCAGCGCGCCGATCGCCGGGACGAGGAACTTGAGCAGCCACTGCGGCAGCGCCGGGCTGAGGAGGATCGCCTGGAAGGTGAGCCACTCGGAGACGAAGCCGTTGAACGGCGGCAGCGCCGAGATCGCCGCCGATCCGACGAGGAACACGAAGGCCGTCTGCGGCATGCGGTGGATCAAGCCGCCGAGCCGCTCCATGTCGCGCTCGCCGGTCGCGGTGAGCACGGCGCCGGCGCCGAAGAACAGCAGGCTCTTGAAGAGCGAGTGATTGAAGACGTGGAACAGCGCCGCCGTCAGGGCGAGCGCCGCCGCGGCCGGCATCTCGTTCGCTTCAAAGGCGAGCGCGAGGCCAAGGCCGATGAAGATGATGCCGATGTTCTCCACCGTGTGATAGGCGAGCAGGCGCTTGAGATCGTGCTCCATCAGCGCATGCAGCACGCCCATCACCGCGGTCACCCCGCCCAGCAGCGCGACGAGCGCGCCCCACCACCAGAGCGGCGCGCCGAGCAGGTCGAACACCACGCGCACGAAGCCGTACACCGCGACCTTGGTCATGACGCCGCTCATCAGCGCGGAGACGTGGCTCGGCGCCGCGGGATGGGCGAGCGGCAGCCATACGTGCAGCGGCACCAGACCGGCTTTCGAACCGGCGCCGACGAGAGTGAGCGCGAGGACCGCCGCCGCCATGAACGCCGGGGGCGCGCTCGCGCGGATCGCCGAGAAGGCATAGCCACCGGCGGGGCCGGCGAGCAGGCCGAAGGCGAGGATGAGCGCCAGCGTGCCGAAGCTCGCCATCAGGAGGTAGAGGTAGCCGGCCGCAGCGTTGCCGTCGCGGCGATGGTGCGCCATCACGAGCGCCCAGGACGAGAGCGACATGAATTCCCAGGTGAACAGGAACGTGAACGCGTCGTCGGCGAGCACCACCAGGTTCATGCCGGCGAGGAACGCGGGGAAAAACGGCAATACGCGTCCCGGCGCCTCCTCGTGCCTGCCGTAGCCGAGCCCGTAGAGGCTCGCGGTAGCGCCGCCGAGATTGACCACCACCAGGAAGAACGCGGCGAGCGGGTCGAGCCGGAAATGCGCGCCGAGCCACGGCAGCCCGATCGGCAATGTCAGCGCGGCGCCGGGGGAATCAGCGATGAGCAGCGCACGGCCCGCGAGCAGCAGCGCGATCGTCGTGGCGCCGAGCGCGACGCCGTAGACCAGCGTGACTGCGGCGCGGTGGCGCGCCATGCCGATCGCCGCCAGGCCCGTTGCCAGCAGCGCCGCGACGCACCACAACAGCCCCCCTAGAGCCATGCCGCTCGCTTTCCCCTTACTCCTTGGAGCCGGCCTTGAGCCAGTCCGGCAGGCGTCGCTCGCCGGCGTTGTCGATGATCCACTGGCGGATGAGCCTGCGCACCACCTGCGACGGGGTCACATCGAGCGCGGCGCACAGCTCCTCGAAGATCTTCTTCTTGCGCGGGTCGACCAGGATGGTGAGGCGGGCGGTGCGGTTCTCCACACTCACATCATATGTTAATCAGAAGCGTATTCGAAGTTAATTCAGCGGGCTAGTTCTGCTCCTTGAAGCCGATGGCGCTGACCACTTTGCCCCACTTGGCCTGCTCGAGCTCCAGGAACTTGGCGTAATCCTGCGGCGTGCCGGGCGACGCGACGCCGCCCACTTTCGCGAATTGCTCGTTCACCGCGGCTGATTTCAGCGCCGTGGTCGCCGCGGCGTGCACGCGCTTCTGGATCGCGGCAGGCGTCGCGGCCGGCATGATGAGGCCGTACCAATTGTCGGAGGTGACGTTCGGGTACTTGAGCTCCACCGTAGTGGGCACGTCGGGCAGCGTCCCGGCTCGCTTCGCGCTCGTGATGGCGAGCGCCTTCAGCTTGCCGCTGCGAATGTGCTGCAGAAGGATCGGCACGTCGAAGATGCCCATCTGCACCTGGCCGCCGACGAGATCGGTCACCGCAGGCGCGGCACCCTTGTAGGGCACATGCACGATGTCGATCTTCGCTTCGGCCTTGAGCAACTCGCCCGCGAGGTGCGTGATGCTGCCGGCGCCGGCCGAGCCGAAGTTCACCTTGCCGGGATTCGCCTTCGCATACGCGATCAGCTCGGCAAAATCCTTCGCCGGCAGGGACGGATGCACCGCCAGCACTTCCGGCACGCGCACCACGACGGTGATGAGGGCGATGTCCTTCTTGATGTCATACGGGAGCTTGGCGAACGAGAACGGCGCGATCACCAGCGGCGAAGCGCTGTTGAGCACCATGGTGTAGCCATCGGGTGCCGCCTTCACGCCGCGCTCGACGCCCAGCACGCCGCCGACGCCGCTGATGTTCTCGACGATCACCGGCTGGCCGAAATCCGCTGACATGCCCTGCGCCAGCGAGCGGCCGAAGATGTCGGCCGGCCCGCCCGCCGGGAAGCCGATCACCATCCGTACGGGCTTGGCGGGATAAGTTTGCGCCCACGCCAGCACCGGAAGGAACAGCGCCAGAATCCTGAGCAATTTCATCTCGTCTCCCTGTTAATCGCAGCGTACCGTCATGCCGCCATCGACCACGATCTCGGCGCCGGTGATGAAGCGCGCCTCGTCCGACGCTAGAAACAGCACCGCGTTTGCCGTGTCGCGGCCGTCGCCGGCGAAGCCCAACGGGATGCGTTTCAGCCTGCTTTTGAGGAGCGCATCCACGTCGCCGCCCATCCGCTGCTTCGCGAGGCGCGCTTCGACCATCGGCGTGTGGAGCTGCCCCGGCACCACGGTATTCACGCGGATGCCCTTGGCGGCATATTGGACGGCGACCACGCGCGAGAGCTGGATCACGCCGGCCTTGGTCGCCGCATAGGCCACCTGCGCCGAGCCGCTCCAGCGAATGCCGGAAGCCGACGCGATGTTCACGATGGCGCCTGCGCCTTGCCGTTCCATCACCGGCAGCACGTGCTTGCAGGCGAGAAACACGCTTTTCAGATTGAGATCGTGCTGCGCGTCCCAGACCTCCTCGGTCATCTCGACCGGCCCGCCGGGCGCCGAGCCGCCGACGTTGTTCACCAGGATGTCGACGCGCCCGAACTTCTTTACGCACGCCTGCACCATGCCGGCAACGGCAGCGCCATCGGTCACGTCGCAGAGGTGCGTTGCAATGCCCGCGGCCTTGTCCACGGTTTCAGTGAGTGCGGCGGCGTCGCGATCGACGGCAAAGACCTTCGCGCCTTCCTCCACGAACCGCACCGTCGTCGCACGTCCATTGCCCCAGCCCGGGCCGATCGAGCCGGCGCCGCTGATGATGGCGACCTTGTCCTTAAGACGCGAACCCATAGAGTCGCCGCGGATTGTCGACGAGCAGCGCGTGGCGCTGCGCCTCGCTCGGCGCGATCTCGCCGATGAGGTCGACGAGATCGCCGTCGTCCGGCACCTCCTTGAGATTCGGATGCGGCCAATCGGTACCCCACACCGCGCGGTCGCCGAAATCGGCCACCAGCCGGCGCGCGAACGGCACCGCGTCCTTCCACGGCGCTCGCTGACGCGAGATGCGCTCGGCGCCGCTCACCTTCACCCAGACGTGCTTTTCCGCCAGCAGCGAACGCAGGGCGCGGAAGTCGGGATGGTCGATCCCCTTTGAGGCATCGACGCGCCCCATGTGGTCGATGACGACCGGCACGGGCGAGCGCTTGAGCGCGGGTGCGAGCTCCGCGATGCGCGAGCCGTCCATGTGGATCTGCAGGTGCCAGTTGATCGCCGCGAGCCGCGTCGCCATCGCGAGCACATCCTCGATGCGATCGCCCTTGCCGAGATGGTCCATGTAGTGAAAGCGCACGCCGCGGAAGCCGTGCTTATCGAGCTGCTTCAGCTCCACGGTCGGCGTCGCCGCCGGCGCCAGCGCCACGCCCCGGTAGTTCTTGTTGGCGCCGAGCAAATCGGCCGCAGCCGAGTTGTCGAAGCCATGCGCCGCCGACTGCACCACCACGCCGCGTTCGATGCCCATCTGTTTGTGCATCGCGAAGAGCGTTTCCTTCGGCGCGTCGCACGTGGGCGTATAGCTTCGCTCGGCAGCGAAAGGAAACCGGCGCTGCGGCCCGAAGACATGAAAGTGCGTGTCGCACGCGCCGCGCGGCAGTTTGAGCCGCGGCGTTCGCGGTTTCGCCTTGAAGGATGGGGAGGGCTCGGTCATTATGGGCGGGACCATTTTATGGCCAAACTCCCGCTCGGAAAGCTGAAGCCCACAGCGATCGGCATGACCGAGCTGCCACGATTGGACGCCAGGATCCTCGCCGGTTTTCGCAGCCTCGGCGATCTCACCGGCACGACGTCGGACGCGCTCGATGACTGCGGCATCGCGGGCACCGTGCCCGCATCGCTTCTAAAACCCACGGACCCAGGCGCGCGCGTCGTGGGCCAGGCGATCACGGTGCTCAACCGCAAGGTCGGCGAGCTGCGCAAGGTCTCCGGCCTCGCCGACATCGAGGCGCACAACCTTGCCGAGGAAGGCGACGTGCTCGTGGTGCAAGGCGTCGCCGGCATCTCCAGCATGGGCGGTGTTTCAGCGAGCATCGGCAAGCGGCAGGGCGAGGCGGGCGCGATCGTCGATGGCGCCGTGCGCGACATCGATCACTCGCGCGCGATCGGCTACCCGATCTGGTCCTCGGGCGTGAGCCCGATCACCGGCAAGTGGCGCATCGAGACCATGGCGGTGAACGATCCGGTGCACATCGCCGGCATCGAGGTGAAGCCCGGCGACCTCGTCATCGCGGACGAATGCGGTGTGTGCTTCGTGCCGTTCGCGCGCGCGCCGGAGGTACTGGCGGCGGCGCAGCGGCTGGCGGCATCCGAAAAGGCGCGGTTGGAAAAGCTGACGGCGGGAATTCCACTCTCCGAGTTCGTTAAACTGCCGCGATGAAATCTCCGGCCTTTCGCCGGCTGCTCGGTCTTATTGCCGTAGCGGGATTGCTGCTTACGGCGATAGCGTACGCCCAACAGCAGCAGACTTTGCGCCGCGTTGGTTTCTTCAGTGCAGGCACCAGCGAGAGCACGGCGGACTGGATTACTGCATTTCGTCAGGGCATGGCACAACTCGGCTGGAACGAGGGCCGCGACTACATAATCGATGCGCGATACGGCAACGGAGTCATGCAGGCCCTTCCCAAAGTTGCGGCCGAGCTCCTATCGACCAACCCGGACATCATCGTCACGACGTCGGAATCGAGCATAAAGGTGCTGGCAGAAAGCACGAGCACGATTCCGATCGTATTTGGGGTTGCGAACGACCCAGTGAAGCTCGGTTTTGCGCACAGCCTTCAACGCCCGGGCCGCAACGTGACTGGTTTCACCAACTCCGCTCCCGAGCTCGGGGCAAAACGGCTTCAGCTCCTCAAAGAGCTGGCGCCGCGCCTTAAACACGTTACGCTGGTCTTTCAGCAAAATGACTTGGCGAGCGCATCACAACTCGATGACATCGCCAAGGCCGCCTCGGTACTAGGGCTGCAGGTCGTGCAGAGTGCAGTACGGCAAGCCACGGATCTCGAGTCCGCATTCAAACGTGGCGCCGAATCAGGCACGCACGGTTATATCCTGACAACCGGCCCGCTTTTTAATATTCACCGTTACGCCCTGGCCCAGTATGTTTCAAAGTCGAAGGCCCCTGCCGTGTTTTCGCATACGCTTTACGCGGAAGCTGGCGGCTTGTTGTCCTATTCGCCTTCCTATACCGATAACTTTCGGCGAGCCGCCGGCTACGTCGACAAGATCCTCAAAGGAGTGAAGGCAACCGACCTACCGATTGAAACGCCGAACAAATACGAGCTAACCGTCAATCTTCGAACCGCTAAAGCGGCGCGAATCGCTATTCCAAAGTCGATTCTCTTGCGCGCGGACCGAATCATCGAATAACACAAGAAGCCTTTAGATGAAAATCATCCCGAGCGGAGAGTCGCTGGGCGCAACCATCGAGGGGCTCGACCTCTCGGCGCCGCTCGCCCAGGAACAGCTCGTGGGCGTGATCCTGGCGCTCGGCCGCTACGGCGTCGTCCGCTTCCCGCGCCAGACGCTCACCGGCCGGCAATTGCGCGACTTCAGCGCGCAGCTCGGCGACCTCGAGATCAACGTCGCCTCGCATGCCTACCAGGAGCCGGGCGTGCCCGAGGTGATGATCCTTTCCAATATCGTCGAGAACGGCAAACCGCTCGGCCTCGCCGACGCGGGGCAGGGCTGGCATACCGACATGTCCTACAGCCGGATGATCGCCTTCGCCAACGTGCTCTACGGCATCAAGATCCCGCGGCGCAACGGCGAGACGCTCGGCGCCACGCAGTTCAGCAACATGCAGGCGGCCTACGCCGATCTGCCCGCGGACGTGAAGCGCGAGCTCGAAGG
>DASXRW010000377.1:0-3121 GCA_036506355.1 Burkholderiales bacterium | reverse complement strand
TGTCGTCGAGCGCCGGATCGGAGAAGTTGTCCGTCATGAACGGATCGTCGATCTGCAGGTAAAGGCCGGCATCGACGATGGCGCGGTACTCCTGGCGCATGGCGTCGGCGACGGCGAAGAAGAACTCCTCGTCGCTCTTGTAATGCTCGTTGGTGCCGGCGCCGCTCGGCGCCACCGACGGCATGAAGGCCGCCTTTGCGCCGCTCGCCGCCATGGCGGCTTTCAGGTTGTCGATGTCGCGGCGCAGCGCCTCCTCGCCCTTGTAGCTCACCGGCCCGGTGCACACCATGGGCACCACGGGCGCGAGCGCACCGCCGATCATGGCCCGTGCGAAATACTCCTTGTAGTACTCGGGGAACGCGGCGCGTTCGGCGTCGAAGAACGCAACCTTCTTTCCGGGGCGCGGCTCGAAGCCGGAAAGCCGCTCCTTCACATAGGTGAAGAAGCCGGGCTTCGATTGCTCGCCGTCGGCCACGATGTCGATGCCGCAATCGACCTGCCGGCGCACGCTTTCCGCGACCGCGCTGCGCACGCGACTCTCATAGCGCTCGCGGTCGTAGGCTTGGCCGGAAAGGCGCCCCTTCATCAGATCGAGCAGGTCGTGCGGCCGCGGCAGGCTGCCGACGTGCGTGGTGAGGATTCGGCCGGTCATTTCTTCTTCTGCGCTTCCTTCCACGGGTCCTTCACGGCGCTCGCCACGGTTTCGATCTCCACGTTGGCAAGCTGGCCGTCGACCTTGCGCACTTCGCGCAGGTATTCGTTCTGCACGATGTCCCGCGTTTCGGGGTCGATGGCGATCGGGCCGCGCGGGCTGTCGGCGTTGCGGTAATTCTTGAGGAGCTCCATGGTGCGCTCGGCGTCGATGTTGCCCTTCTGCGCTTTGACCACCCGGAAGATCGCGTCCATCGCGTCCCAGGCGCCCACAGCCGCGAAATTCGGCGTGCTGGCGGCGCCGTATTCCTTCTTCCACGCCTCGACGAACGCCTTGTTCTGTGGACGAGTAGCCCCGGCGGAGTAATGGTGCACGGTCAGCACGCCGAGCGCGACGTCGCCCATATTCGGCAATTCCTCGTCGGTCGTGATGTCGCCCGGCCCGATGAGCTTGATTCCCGCGGCGGCGAGCCCGAGCTCCGCGAAGGTCTTCATCACCGAGGTGGCGGTCTTGCCGGCGGGAATGAACACCATCAGGGCGTCGGGCTTCGCATCCTTGACGCGCTGCAGGTACGGCGCGAAGTCCGGGTTCTGCAGCGGCACGCGCACCGCGCCGACGACCTCGCCGCCGCCCGCCTTGAAGCCCTGGCCGAAGGCCGTTTCCGCGTCGTGGCCCGGGGCGTAGTCGGACACGAGCGTGTAGGCCCGCTTGAACCGCTTCGCGGCCCACTCGCCGAGCGGCACGCAGGACTGCCAGATCGTGAACGAAAAGCGCGCGATATACGGCGAGCGCGTGGTCACGACCGAGGTGCCGGCGTTGGTGAGGATGAGTGGGATCTTCGCCTCGGTGGCGACCGGTGCCATCGCCATCGCATTCGGCGTGAACGCGACGCCCGCGAGGAGCTGCACGCGATCGCGCACGATCAGCTCCTGCGCGAGCTGGCGCGCCTTGTCGGGGTTGGGTCCGCCGTCGTCGCGCGAGATGAACTCGAGCTTCACCCCGGCAGGCAGCTCCTTCTCGTGCAGCTTGACGTAGAGCTTGAACGCCCGGTCGGTCATCTCGCCGAACACCGCTTGCGGGCCGGTGAAGGTGTTGACGACGCCGATCTTGACGGTTTGCGCCACCGCCGCGGAAGCGAGCAGCGATGCAGCCAGGCACGCGACGATCCGTTGCATGAGCCCTCCTATTCCATCACCGGCAGCACGAGTGCCGAGGGGTATCTGGCGCTGTGCCAGATCGTGTCCTGCCCGATCTTGTTCGGCTGGTAGTAGTGCGTCCACAGCATATCGGTGATCGGCGAGTCGCCGTTCACGATCTCGAGGCGCATGCGGTTGCCCTTCTTGAACTGGAAGGCGTTCGGCTCGACGCTGATGTCGAAGCGATAGACCTCGTTCGGCTTCAGCGGCTCGGGCCGCGTGTGCAGGTGATAGGGCTCCATCTCGGTGCTGTGCTTCTCATCGAGCGCGCGGTGCGAGGCGCGCAGCCAGCCCTTGGTCACCACCTGGAACTGCGGGTTGATCCCCTTCGCGCGGTCCTCCGGCGATTGCGGATATTGATCCGAGAGCTTGATGACGAAGTCCGTATCCCGCTGGGTGGACGAAGCATAGAGCACGAGCTTGATGGGCCCGGCGATTTCCAGATCCCTCTCGAGCGGCGGCGTGGTGAATGTCAGCACGCGCCGCACCGGATCGAAGTTCGGCGGACCGGCTGGGCCGAAGCCGACCACGCCGCTCACCCAGCCGGGGTTCGGGTAGGCGTACGAAGTGCTCTCCGCTCCACTCGCCTGCGCAGGCGAGAGCCTGCCATCGTTCAATGAGGTGACGCTGCCCGATTTGTCGGCGGCGAGGTGCCACGTCTTGTACTTCACGCCCGCAGGCGGCCAGGTGTCCGAGGTGCGAAAGACGTTCGCGCCGCGCACGAAGTATTCGACCGCCGGGCGCTTGTCCCACTCGGTGCTCGCGCCCTTTAGAAAGCGCTCGTAGAAGGGCAGCATCACTTTTTCATGCAGCTCGACGCCGTTGAACTCGGCGTTCGCGGCCCAGGCATTGGGCGGGCCACGCATCTGCAGCTTGCGCGGGCCCTTGGTGCGGCGAAAGCCCTCGATGTTGCCGCGCGTGTGCAGGTCGACCTTGCCCCAGATGCCCACCGAATAGAGCGGCACCTTGATCTCGTGCAGGCGCTCGGAGGCCGAGCGCGTGCGCCAGAAGTCGTCGTAGGTCGGGTGCGCGGTGACGAGCGCATCCAGGTCGGTCTCCTGCACGCGCGGCTCGGCGCCGCTCGCGGGAAAGCGATTGATGATGCGGTTCTGGTTCCACCAGTAGCCGGGAATGAACTGGCCGGGAATGCCGCCCTGGTAGCACGAGGCGCGGTAGGGATCGTTCAGCCCGTCGTAGGCGCCCAGGCAGGCGAGCGCGGGCGGCGCCATGATGCCCATCCACCACTGCGACATGCAGAAGTACGACTGGCCGA
>DASXRW010000376.1:0-7770 GCA_036506355.1 Burkholderiales bacterium | reverse complement strand
CTGAGGTAACCTCGCGTGCTCATGAGGATCGATTCTGCCATCGCCGCCCTCGCGCTGGCCGTCGCTTTCTCGGCCGCCGACGCCCGTCCCTTCCGCTGGGCGAGCCAGGGCGACCCGCAGACCATCGATCCGCACTCGCAGAACGAGCTCCTCACCAACAGCGTCAACGGCCAGATGTACGAGACGCTGGTGAACCGCGGCAAGAAGCTCGAGATCGTGCCGGTGCTCGCGAGCGAGTGGAAGCAGGTCGATCCGCTGACCTGGCGCTTCATGCTGCGCAAGGGTGTGAAGTTCCACGACGGCACGCCGTTCACGGCCGATGACGTGCTGTTCTCGGTGCAGCGCGCGAGCCAGCCGACCTCGCAGATTCGCGTCTACGCCACGGCGCTGGGCAAGCCGAAGAAGATCGACGACTTCACCGTGGAGTTCAAGCTCGACGAGCCGAATCCCATCATGCTCGAGCACGCGACGCTCGTGCAGATCATGAGCAAAGCGTGGTGTGAAAAGAACAAGGTCGAGAAGCCGCTCGATTTCTCCAACAAGGAGGAGTCGTACGCCTCGACGCACGCCAACGGCACCGGGCCCTACATGCTGAAATCACGAGAGCCCGACGTGAAGACCGTCATGGTTCGCAACCCGAACTGGTGGGGCAAGCCGAGCGGCAATGTGACCGAGGTGACGTATTTGTCCATCAAGTCGGACCCCACCCGCGTCTCGGCGCTGATCGCCGGCAACGTCGACATGATCCTCGACCCGCCGCCGCAGGACGTGCCGCGGCTGCGCCGGCAGCCCGGCATCCGGCTGATCGAGGGGACGGAGAACCGCATCATCTTCTTCGGCTTCGACCAAGCGCGCGATGAGCTGCTCTATTCCGATGTGAAAGGGAAAAACCCATTCAAGGACAAGCGGGTGCGCGAGGCCATCTATCGCGCGATCGACATCGAGGCGCTCAAGCGCGTGACGATGCGCGGGCAGGCGCAGCCCACCGGCGGCATCACGCCCTCGATCCTCGCCTCCAGTCCGGAGATCGAGAAGCGCCTGCCTTACGACGTCAACCGCGCCAAGCAACTCCTGGCGGAGGCGGGGTACTCGAACGGCTTCGGCTTCACCCTCGACTGCCCGAATAACCGCTACATCAACGACGAGCAGATCTGCATCGCGGTGGCGGGAATGCTGGCGAAGATCGGCCTAAAGGTGCGCGTCAACGCCCAGCCGCGGGCCATCTATTTCGCCCGCATGCCGAAGCGCGACACCAGCGCCTACATGCTGGGCTGGGGCGGGGCGATCACCGACGCGCAGACCACGCTGACGCCGGTGTTGCATAGTCCCGACGGCAAGGGTGCCGGCGACTACAACTGGGGCAACTACGTCAACAAGAAGCTCGACCAGTTCATCGACGCCGCCCGGGTGGAACCCGATGCGGCGAAGCGCAAGCAGCAGATCGCGGGCGCGCTCGCCGAGCACAACGCGCAGATCCACCACGTGCCGCTGCACCGCCAGGTGATTCCGTGGGCGATGCGCGAGAACATCCGCGCAGTGCACCGCGCCGATAACTGGGTCGAGACGCAATGGGTTTATGTTGATTAGAAAAATCCTGTAAACTTGCCCATCTCACCACGCGATGGGTAGATGGCCAAGTATGTCTTCGTAACCGGTGGTGTAGTTTCCTCGTTAGGGAAAGGCATCGCCGCCGCGTCCCTCGCAGCGATCCTCGAATCGCGCAGCATCCGCGTCACCAACATCAAGCTGGACCCCTACATCAACGTCGATCCTGGGACGATGAGCCCGTTCCAGCACGGCGAGGTGTTCGTCACCGAGGATGGCGCCGAGACGGACCTGGACCTCGGCCATTACGAGCGCTTCCAGAGCTCGAAGATGCGCCGCTGGAACAACTTCACCACCGGCCAGATCTACGAGTCGGTGATCAAGAAGGAGCGCCGCGGCGACTACCTTGGCGGCACCGTGCAGGTGATCCCGCACATCACCGACGAGATCAAGGCGTTCATCAAGCGCGGCGCCGGCGAGGCCGACGTGGCGATCGTCGAGGTGGGCGGCACGGTGGGCGACATCGAGTCGCTGCCGTTCCTCGAAGCCATCCGGCAGATCGGCCTCGAGCTCGGCCGCAACAACGTCTGCTACATCCACCTGACGCTGGTGCCCTACATCGCCTCGGCGGGTGAGATCAAGACCAAGCCGACGCAGCACTCGGTGAAGGAGCTGCGCGAGATCGGCATCCAGGCCGATGCGCTCCTGTGCCGCACGATCCAGCCGCTGCCGGAAGACGAACGCCGCAAGATCGCGCTCTTCACCAACGTGCAGAAGGAGGCGGTGATCTCGGCCTGGGACGTCGACTCGATCTACAAGATCCCGATGATGCTGCACGACCAGATGCTCGACGAGATCGTCTGCCACAAGCTTGCCATCCTGGCGCGCGCGGCGGATCTCTCGGCCTGGCGCAAGATCGTCGAGGCGCAGGCGCATCCGGAGCACGAGGTCGACATCGCCTTCGTCGGCAAGTACGTCGACCTGCAGGATTCCTACAAGTCGCTGAACGAGGCGCTCAAGCACGCCGGCATCCACACCAGCTCGAAGGTCAACATCCACTACTTCGACTCGGAGGAGCTCGAGAAGAACGCCGGCCTAGGCGGCCTAGAGAAGATGGACGCGATCCTGGTGCCCGGCGGCTTCGGCAAGCGCGGCACCGAGGGCAAGATGCGCGCGATCCGCTACGCGCGCGAGAACGGCATTCCCTATTTGGGCATTTGCCTCGGCATGCAGCTCGCCACCATCGAGTTCGCGCGCAACGTCGCCGGCCTCGGCGGCGCCAACAGCACCGAGTTCGACCCCGACACGCCGCATCCGGTGGTGGCGCTAATCACCGAGTGGCTCGACCGCACCGGGCGCATCGAGCGGCGCACCGAGAAGTCGGAGCTCGGCGGCACCATGCGCCTGGGCTCGCAGAAGTGCCCGGTCGAGCCGGGGACGCTGGCCGCGTCCATTTACGGCGGAGAAGTGAACGAGCGCCACCGCCACCGCTACGAGGTCAACAACATCTACGTGCCGCAGCTCGAGGCCAAGGGCTACAAGGTCTCGGCGCGCACGCCGAGCGAGAACCTGCCGGAGATGATGGAGCTGCCGGGCCACCCGTTCTTCGTCGGCGTGCAGTTCCACCCCGAATTCACTTCGACGCCGCGGGATGGGCATCCGCTCTTCAAGGCCTTCCTGACCGCGGCCCTGCGCCAGCGCGCCCGTGCGCAGCGCCCCGGCGGCACACTTTCAGTAGTCGCCGCGTGAAGCTCTGCGGGTTCGACGCCGGCTTGGATAAGCCGCTGTTTCTCATTGCCGGTCCCTGCGTGGTGGAGTCGCGCGAGTTGCAGGTGGACGTCGCCGGGCGCCTCAAAGAAATAACAACCAAGCTGGGCGTGCCGTTCATCTTCAAGTCCTCCTACGACAAGGCCAATCGCAGCTCGGGCAAATCGTTCCGCGGCCTGGGAATGGACAAGGGCCTCGCCATACTGGCGGAGGTCAAGCGCCAGATCGGCGTCCCGGTGCTC
This sequence comes from Burkholderiales bacterium, assembly GCA_036506355.1. Lineage (GTDB taxonomy): Bacteria > Pseudomonadota > Gammaproteobacteria > Burkholderiales > SG8-39 > SCGC-AG-212-J23. The sequence goes on along the minus strand of DASXRW010000376.1, from coordinate 4,216 downwards.
ACCGACGTGCACGAGGAGGACGAGGTCAAGCCCGCCGCCGCGGTGGTCGACGTGCTGCAGACGCCGGCGTTCCTCTGCCGGCAGACCGATTTCATCCGCGCCGCGGCCTCGGCCGGCAAGCCGGTGAACATCAAGAAGGGGCAGTTCCTGTCGCCGCAGGAAATGGGCAACGTGGTCGCCAAGGCGAAGGAAGCCAGTGGCCAGGACAACGTGCTGGTCTGCGAGCGCGGCTTCTCGTTCGGCTACGGCAACCTCGTGTCCGACATGCGCTCGCTCGCGATCATGCGCGAGACGGGCTGCCCGGTGGTGTTCGATGCGACGCACTCGGTGCAGCTGCCGGGCGGGCAAGGCACCGCTTCCGGCGGCCAGCGCGAGTTCATCCCGGTGCTCGCGCGCGCGGCGGTGGCGAGCGGCATCGCCGGACTCTTCATGGAGACGCATCCCGACCCGGCGAAGGCCCTTTCGGACGGGCCGAACGCCTGGCCGCTTGGCATGATGCAGGGATTGCTTGAAACTCTCGTCGAGCTCGACCGCACCGTTAAGAAGAAAGGCTTCGCTGAACATGAGGTTGAAATGCGGAAAGTGAAACGCTGATGAGCTCCATCGTCGACGTCGTCGCGCGCGAGATTCTCGATTCCCGGGGCAATCCGACGCTGGAAGCCGATGTCCTGCTCGAGTCGGGCGTGATGGGCCGCGCCGCGGTGCCCTCGGGAGCCTCGACCGGCAGCCGCGAGGCGATTGAGCTGCGCGACGGCGACAAGCGCCGCTACGGCGGCAAGGGCGTGCTCAAGGCGGTCGAGTTCGTCAACACCGAGATCTCGGAAGCCGTGGTGGGGCTCGATGCCAGCGAGCAGACCTTCATCGACCGCACGCTGATCGACCTCGACGGCACGGACAACAAGTCGCGCCTGGGGGCGAACGCCATGCTTGCGGTGTCGATGGCCGCGGCGAAGGCCGCGGCCGAGGAGTCGGGGCTGCCGCTCTACCGCTACTTCGGCGGCTCGGGCGCGATGCGGATGCCGGTGCCGATGATGAACGTGATCAACGGCGGCGCGCACGCCAACAACCGGCTCGACATGCAGGAGATGATGATCGTCCCGGTGGGCGCGCAGTCCTTCCGCGAGGCGCTGCGCTGCGGCGCCGAGATTTTCCAGGCGCTCAGGAAACTGATCGACGCCAAGGGCATGCCCACCTCGGTGGGCGACGAGGGCGGTTTCGCGCCCGATGTCGCAAGCCACGCCGCCGCGCTCGATCTGCTCATCGAAGCGATCGGCAATGCGGGATACAGCGCCGGCCAGGATGTGATGCTGGCGCTCGATTGCGCGGCGTCGGAGTTCTTCAACGACGGGCGCTACATGCTGGAGTCGGAGGGCGAGCGCTACACACCGGCAGAATTCGCCGGATACCTCGAGCAGCTCGCCGCGCGCTATCCCATCGTCTCGATCGAGGACGGGATGGCCGAGAACGACTGGGAAGGCTGGAAGGCGCTGACCGGGCGCCTGGGCAGGAAGCTGCAGATCGTCGGCGACGACATCTTCGTCACCAACACGCGCATCCTGCGCGAGGCGATCGGCCAGGGCGTGGCGAACGCGATCCTCATCAAGGTGAACCAGATCGGCACGCTCACCGAGACCTTCGCGGCGATCGAGCTGGCGAAACGCGCTGCCTATGGGACGGTGATCTCCCACCGCTCCGGGGAGACGGAAGACACCACCATCGCCGACATCGCGGTCGGCACGAACGCGCTGCAGATCAAGACCGGGTCGCTCTCGCGCTCGGACCGCGTCGCGAAGTACAACCAGCTCCTGCGCATCGAGGAGGACCTCGGCGAGTCGGTGAGCTTTCCGGGGCGCGAGGCGTTCGCCCAGCTCAGATGAAGATCGTTGCCGTCATCCTCGGCGCGCTGATCATCCTGATCCAGTACCCGCTATGGCTCGGCAAGGGCGGCTGGCTGCGGGCCTCGGAGGTCGACCGACAGCTCTCGGCGCAGAAAGCGAAGAACGGCGAGCTCGAGCGACGCAACGCCGGCCTCGCCGCCGAAGTGCGCGATCTCAAGACCGGCACCGAGGCGATCGAGGAGCGCGCGCGCTTCGAGCTCGGCATGGTGCGCTCCGACGAGGTGTTCTTCCAGTACGTCGAAAAGACCCCCGGCGGGGGTCAGACCCTAGCCGCGAAGGTGCCTGAACAGCGCGTACAGCGTTAACGCGCGACTCCCCAGCGCGAGAACCTGTCGCGCGCCGAGCAGGACGACGGCAGCGGCGACCAGCCCGGTAACGATCGGATGCTGGCGCACCGAAGTGATGAAACGGTCCAGCGCGCCGGCTTTGTGCATGAGCGGCTGTGCTTCGGCAACGAGCGCCGCGCGCTGCGCCGATGAGCGCTCGATGAGCTCCTGCCGCCGCCGCGCCAAGGCCTGTGCCCGGCTGCTCACGGCTTGATGGCGCTCAGGTCGCGCTGCAGCTCGGAGATCGTGGCGTCGAAGGCGCGCGCTTTCCCGGCGGCGAGGCGGCGCAGCTGCAACGCAAGCACGCCCGCGGCGGCGATGAAGAAAAGCGCGACGCCAATCGTCGCGGCGAGGCGGTGTGCCTCGTCCATGGAGAGGATGAGCGCGAACGCGCCGAACGCCAGACCAAGCGCGGCGAGCACGAGCACCGCCAGGCCGCCGAGTATCGTGGTGGTGAGGCGCGCCAGCTCCTCGCGCAGCTCGGTCGCGAACAGCTCGAAGCGGGTGCGTCCGAGGTCGAGCAGCCCGGCGACAAGGTTCTGCGCCGACTCCAGCAGGCCGGCGCTCATTTGCGGCTCAGCAGGATGCCGGCGATCAGGCCGATGCCGGCGGCGATGCCGACCGCGGCCCACGGGTGCGCCCGCACCTGGCTGTCGAGCTCTCCACCCGCGCCCTTCAGCTGCTCGCGCGCCGCGCGCAACGATTCCTCTGCACGTGCGCGCACTTCCTGTATTTTCGGCCCGGCCTGGTCCGCGGTGACGCGCAGCAGCTCCTCGGCGTCGGCGAGCACTGCACGCAGCTCGTTCATCAATCTTTCGGAGGAGGCTTCCATGCGTTCTCCTTGGGGTGGGTCCCGACGATCTTACAGTCAGTCGGCGACATCGGGTTCGAAGAACAGCCACTGAATCTCCGGGAATTCGGCGCGCATCGCCGCCTCGCAGCGGTTGATCGCGGCCACCAGCTCGGCCGCGTCGCGCGCTTTCATCCGCGCCTTCACTGCGACCATCAGCGAAGTACCGAGCTGCAGCGTAAGCATGCGGTAGAGGTGATCGATTTCGTCGCGGCGCCGCAGGAACTCGCGCATGCGCGCCTCGACCTCGGGATCGGCGCTGCGCCCGATCAACAAGCCCTTGATCTGGACCCCGATGCCGATGGCGACCACGATGAGCACCGCGCCGATGGCGATCGAGCCGAGCGCGTCCCACGTCGGGTCGCCGGTGAAGATCGCGAGCAGCACCGCGCCGAGCGCGAGCGCCAGGCCAATGAGGGCGGCGACGTCCTCGCCGAGGATCACGAGGAGCTCGCTTTGGCGCGTCTCGCCCAGCCACTGCCTGAGCGAGCGCTGGCCCCGCGCTTTCTTCACTTCCTGCAGGCAGGCGCGTAGCGACAGCGACTCGGCCGCGAGCCCAAAAGCGAGGATGGCGACAGCCACCCAGGGATAGGAAAGCGGCCGCGGCTCGGCGAGCTTGTGCCAGCCCTCGTAGACCGAGAACAGCCCGCCGAGCGAGAAGAGCACCAGCGCGACGATGAACGACCAGAAGAACACCGCCTTGCCCCAGCCCAGCGGATAGTCGGGCGACGGCGGACGCTTGGCCTGCTTCATTCCCCAGAGCAGCAGCCCCTGGTTGCCGCTGTCGGCAAAGGAATGAATCGCCTCCGCGAGCATCGCGCTCGACCCGGTGGCGACGGCCGCCGCGGTCTTGGCCGCGGCGATGGCGAGATTCGCACCTAGCGCGTAGAAGATGGTGCGGGTCGAGTCGGCTTTCATAGGGTCTATACGTCCGGGTCTATACTATTTCAATGAAACTTTCCGCGGACCAGATCGCGCGGTTTGAGAGCGACGGCTACCTGTTCTTCCCATCGCTCTTCTCGCGCGAAGAGATCAAGACGCTCACGGATGAAGTGCCGTCGCTCTACGCGCAGCGCCGGCCGGAGAACGTGCGCGAGAAGACCGGCGACGTGGTGCGCACGAACTTCGCCGCGCACCTGTAC
>DASXRW010000375.1:0-4245 GCA_036506355.1 Burkholderiales bacterium | reverse complement strand
CTCGTCACCTGGCACGGCGTGATGGTCGCGCCAGCGACGCCGCGCACGCTGGTGCAACGCCTCAACCGGGAGCTCAATGCCGTGCTGCAGCACCTGGATGTGCGCCAGCGCCTCGAGAACTCCGGCCTGCAAATCACCGGCGGCACTCCGGAGGAGTTCGCGGCGATCCTGCGCCGCGACTACGAGAAATACGGCGCCGCGCTGCGTGCGGCCGGCGTGAAGCCCGAATGAAGCCGGTGCGACGCGTCGTCACGGGCCATCGCGACGGCGAAGCGGTGGTGCTCTTCGACAGCGCGGCGCCCAACCAGAAGCTGCGTCAGGCCTCCGGGCTTGTCTCCACGCTCCTCTGGGTCACCGATGAGACGCCGGCCGATGTTTCCGGCAGCGCCGACCGCGCCGCTCGCGATATCGGCGTGCCGCCCCCGCCGAATGGCAGCATTTTCCGCGTCGTCGACTTCCCGCCCGAAAGTGGGACGCGTTCCCGCGAAGCAGTGCTAAAGGAGATGGGCGTCGCCGATCACGGCGCCGCGCGGCACCCGGGGATGCACCGCACGCGCAGCGTCGACTACGCCATCGTGCTGGAGGGCGAGATCGACATGCTGCTCGACGCCTCGGAGGTGCATCTCGAGGCGGGCGATGTGCTAGTGCAGCAAGGCACCAACCATGCATGGGTCAACCGCGGAACGGCGCCCTGCCGCATCGCGTTTGTGCTCATCGACGCCGCAGGGACATAATCCGCGCACAAAGGAGGGGTCATGAACAATACCGCTGTCTCGTCTGCCACGCCGAGCGTCAATCCGATGGTGCTGCTCGCCGGTCGGATCCTGATAGGTGCCATCTTTCTCAACGCCGGCGTGCGCAAGCTGCTCGGGTTCGCGGGCACCGTCGGGTACTTCACCAAGCTCGGCTTTCCCGCGCCCGAGGTCTTCGCCGTGCTCGCGGTCATCATCGAAATCGGCGGAGCGATCCTGCTGATCATAGGCTGGAAGACACGCTGGGTGGCCTGGCTGCTCTCCCTGTTCGTGCTCATCGCCGCCTTCGCCGCGCACCGCTTCTGGGAATTCGACCCCGCGCAATATGCGAACCAGATGAACCACTTCATGAAGAACCTGGCGATCATCGGCGGGCTGTTCTTCGTCGCGAGCTTCGGTCCAGGCAGCATGTCGGTCGACAAGAGTTGACCGAGCGCTCTGATGCACCGCTGATTTCGGATCTGGAGCGGGCCAACATCCACCCGCTCTGGGACCGCTACAAGCGCATCACGCCGGTCGCGCCCCAGCCGAAGGACGCGCCGATGCACTGGCGCTGGCGCGACATCGAGCCCTTCACCGAGCGCGCGGCCGAGGAAGTGGGCATCGAGGATGTCGAGCGGCGCGCGCTGATCCTCGCCAACCCGGCCTTCGGCGGCGACACCGTCACCACCCAGAACCTGATCGGGGCCTTTACCGTCCTCGAGTCGGGCGACAAGGCGGTGCCGCATCGGCACACCGCTGCGGCGATCCGCTTCGCGACGCGCGCCGAAGGCGCCGTCACCATCGTCAACGGCCGGCGCTGCGAGATGAAGGAAGGCGACCTGGTGCTGACGCCGCCCATGTGCTGGCACGGCCACATCAACCAGGGCGGCCGTCGCACCGTGTGGTTCGACGCGGCCAACATGCCGGCGATCTGCGCGCTCGACGCGAGCTTCTTCGAGCCCGGCACACGACACGACGAGCGCTTCTGGGAAGTCGGCACCGAGGGCTCCTCCGAATACCGCTTTCCCGGCGACGAAGCGCGCCGGGGGCTCGCCGCCGCCGAGCGCGGCAAAGACGGCGCGCGCACCTTCCGCTACACGCGAAACGGCACAGCGGTGATGCCCACGCTGGATCTCTACCTCAAGCACATCGACGAGCGCACGCGGATGGCGCGGACGACGTGGAACGCGATCTGCCTCGTTATCTCGGGCGACGGGCGCTCGACCATCGGCGACAAGCGCTTCGAATGGTCGCGGCACGATGTCTTCACCATCCCGCACTGGACCTGGGCCGCGCACGAAGCGCGCGGCGCGGCCGCGCAGCTCTTCATCGTGACCGACCGCGCAATCTACGAGCGCCTCGACTTACTGCGCGAAGAGATCCAGTGATCGGCAAGTCGGTCCTGCGGGTCGAGGACCAGAAATTCCTGAGCGGTAGCGGCCGGTACATCGACGATCTGTCGTTTGCTGGCGAGCTGCATTGCGCGTTCATCCGCTCGCCGCACGCGCATGCGCGCATATCCGCCATTCGCGCGCCGGTGGGCGTAATGATGCTCACCGGGGAGGACATGGCCCGCGATGGCGTGCAGCCGATGCGCTGCGGCTGGGTGCTGCCCGGCATGGTGGAACCGCCGCGGTACGCGCTCGCGCGCGGCACGGTGCGCCACGTCGGCGAGCCGGTTGCCGCGGTGTTTGCCGCTTCGCGCGCGCTGGCAGAGGACGCGGCGGAGCAGGTGGAGGTGGATTACGAACCGCTTCCACTCCTGGACCGTGAGCCATGCTTCAAGTGCTCGCGTGGCGACCGCACCGCAGCGGAAGCCGCGATGCGTGGCGCAGCCCACCGCGTGCAGATCGAGCTGGTGAATAACCGGCTCTGCGGCGCGGCGATCGAAACGCGCGGCTGCATTTCCACCGGCGACACGCTCTACTGCGGCACACAGGCGCCGCATCACATTCGCCGCTACGTATGCCAGGAGCTCGGCATCGATGAAGGCCGCCTGCGCGTCGTGTCGGAGGACATGGGCGGCGGCTTCGGCTACAAGGGCAAGCATTACCCGGAGGAGACGATCGTCGTCTGGGCGGCGCGCAAGCTCCGCCGCCCGGTGAAGTGGATCGCGCGGCGCCAGGAATCATTCGTTTCGGACACACAGGGCCGCGACCATGTGACGCGCGCCGAGCTGGCGCTGGATGAGCAGGGCCGGTTTCTCGCGCTCAACGTCCAGACCATTGCGAATCTCGGCGCGTATGTCTCGAGCTTCGGCGCCGCGATTCCCGGTCCGATCTACAGCGCGCTGCTCGCCGGCGTATACCGCACACCATATGTATACGTGGAAGTGACCGGGGTCTTCAGCAACACCGTTCCCACTGACGCTTATCGCGGCGCCGGCCGTCCGGAAGCCTGCTACGTGCTCGAGCGGCTCGCCGACAAGGCGGCGCGCGAATTGGGCATCGATCGCGCCGAGATCCGGCGGCGCAACCTGATTCCGGCGAGCGCCATGCCGTACAAGACACCGGTCGGGCCCACCTACGATTGCGGCGATTTCCCCAAGATCTTCGAGCGCGCGCTGGAGATTTCGCAGTTCAGCCGGAAGAGAAAACCCGGACATGGCATCGGCATCGCCTGCTACGTGGAATCCTCGGGCGTGGCGCCGTCGCGGCTCGCGGGCATGATGGGCGCGAAGGTCGGCTTCTACGAGTCGGCGCAGGTGCGCGTCGCGCCCGATGGCAGCCTCACCGCGTATCTCGGCACGCACAACCACGGCCAGGGGCATGCCACGACGTATGCGCAAATCCTGTCTGCACAGCTCGGTGTGCCGATGGAGTGCATCGCGATCGTGGAAGGCGACACCGCCGCGGTGCCGGTGGGCACCGGCACGTTCGGTTCGCGCTCGATCGCCGTGGGCGGCTCCGCGCTGCAGGTTGCCGGCGCGAAGATCATCGCCAAGGGCAAGCGCATCGCTGCGCATCTGCTCGAAGCCGCGGACCGCGACATCGAATTTCGCGATGGCGCATTCAAGGTGGTCGGCACCGATCGCAAGATCACATTTCAGGCGGTAGCCGGCGCGGCTTACGTGCCGCACAACTATCCGCTCACCGAGCTCGAGCCGGGGCTCGACGAAAACGCGTTCTACGATCCGCCGAATTTTGCTTTCTCCAATGGCGTGCACGTGTGCGAAGTGGAGCTCGACGCTGATACCGGCACCGTGCGGATCGTCGGCTACTGGGCGGTGGACGACATCGGCACGGTCATCAACCCGATGATCGTCGAAGGCCAGCTCCATGGCGGGCTCGCGCAAGGCATCGGGCAGGCGCTGGGCGAGCGCACGGTGTACGACGAAGGCCAGCTGCTTTCCGCATCGTTCATGGACTACGCGCTGCCGCGCGCGGGCGACCTGCCGTTCTTCGTCTGCGAGCTCGACGAGAGCCAGCCCTGCACGCACAACCCGCTCGGCGCCAAGGGCTGCGGCGAGTCCGGCACCATCGCCGCACCGGCGGCGGTGATCAATGCCGTG
>DASXRW010000374.1:0-3489 GCA_036506355.1 Burkholderiales bacterium | reverse complement strand
GCCCCACGGAATTTGTGCAGCGTGTGCACGCCGGTGGAGTTCTGCAGCATGAGATCGAGCAGCACGAGGTCCAGCTTGCGATGTGTAGCGATCTGCAGTCCTTCGGATAGATCGACGGCGATGTGCACGCGCGCGCCGCTGAACGTCTTCCTGACGATGGCGGCGTACACCTGCACCGTCACGGCCTGATCGTCGACTAGCAGCACTTCCATAGTGCGATCTTAGACCTGCCGACCGGCCGCCATTGCGTGCATCGGCTACCCCTTTCTCACTTTTTCACACTTACTCGGCCTTCAGCCCCTTCTCGCGGATGATGCGCCCGTAGCGCGCGAGGTCGGCGTTGATCAGCGCCTGCAGCTCGGCGGGCGTGCTCGCCTGCGGCACCGCTCCCTGCGCGATCAGCTTTTCGCGGACGTCCGGCGCGGCGACCGCCTCCTTCACGTCCGCGCCCACCTTGGCGACGATGGCCGGCGGCGTGCCCGCCGGCGCGACGAGCGCGATCCACGAGCCCGATTCGGCATCCTTCACGCCCGCCTCGGCGAGCGTCGGCACGTCGGGGATCGCTGGCGAGCGCCTCGCGTGTGAAACGGCGAGGCCCTTGAGCTTGCCGGCCTTGATGTGCCCCGAGCTTTCCAGCACCGAGGCGAAGAGCAGGTTGACGTGGCCCGCCATCAGGTCGGTCATCGCCGGGCCGCCGCCCTTGTACGGCACGTGGGTCATCCGCGTGCCGGTGGCGAGCTGGAAGATCTCCGCGGTGAGGTGCGGCGAGCCGCCGCTGCCCGAGCTCGCGAAGGTCACCTTGTCGGGATTCGCCTTGGCATAGGCGACGAGCGCCTTCACCGAGTTGGGCGGGAACGAGGGACTCGCCATCAGCACGAACGGCAGCTCGCAGATGAGCGAGATCGGCGTGAAGGCGGTGTCGGGGTTGTAGGGCAGCTTCGGATAGAGCGCCGGGTTGATCGAGGTGATGCCGACGTTGACGATGAGCAGCGTATAGCCGTCGGGCCGCGCCTTCGCCACCGCATCCGCACCGAGGATGCCCGCCGCGCCGCCGCGGTTCTCGATCACCACCGACTGCTTCCATTTCTCCGTGAGCTTCGCCGCCACGGTGCGCGCCGAGATGTCGGTGCCGCCGCCCGGCGGAAACGGCACGACGAAGGTGACCGGCTTCGCGGGATAGCTCTGCGCCGCAGCCACCAGCGTCCAGAAAAACAGGGACAGACCCCAATTTCTCATTCGTATCGCCTTTTTAGTAATACGCGCGCCTGCTTGATGATCGCCTTGCATTCGCTTGCCTCGAGCGGCGCGAAGCGCGCGGCCCAGCTCTTGCGGTCCTGGTAATCCGGCAGCCGCGGCGCCTCGCCCCAGCGCCATGAAGGATGTCTTGCACTCCGACTCCTGCCGAAGATGTGCATATGGACGCGGCGGTGCTCCGGCGCGCGCTTGGGCCCCTTTGGCGGCGCCTGCTCGTTGAGCGCCCAGTTGCCCGCCTCGAAATAGTTGACGCAGCCGCCTTCGAGCTGCGGCAGCACGTCGATCATGGCGCGGCCCACTGCGCCGACGAGGAAGCACCAGTGCGCGAGGTCCATCGCAGAGAGTTCGCTTTGCTCCCAGACCTTATGCGGCGGATTGATGATCAGGTGGCCGCCGTCCGCGCGGTCGAGGAACACCATCTTCGGCAGCACCACCGTGCCGCCCGGCCCCTTGTAGAGCACCTGGCTCACTGCGGCTGCAGGCGGGCGTCCTTCGCGATTTTTCCGAAGATCGCGATCCAGTCCTCGTAGCGCTTCCTCAGCTCCTCGGGCGTGCTCGCCGCGGGCACCGAGCCCGATTTCGCGAAGCGCTCGCGCAGGTCGGGACTCTCCAGGCTGCGCGCGATCGCCCGGTTGAGGATGCGGACGATCTCGGGACTCATGCCGGCCGGCCCCATGATGCTGCGCCACGCCGGCATCTCGTAGGTCGCGAGTCCTGCTTCCGCCATCGTCGGGACGTCGGGCAGCATCTCCGAGCGCACGCGCGTCGTCACCGCGAGCGAGCGCAGCTTCTCGCGATTGCCTACGGCGCCGACCACCGGCGTGAAGTAGTAGTCGACCCTCCCGGTGATGACGTCGGTGAGCGCCTCGGCGGGCGTCTTGTACGGGACTTCGAGCGCCTCGATGCCGGCCATGCTGTTGAAGTACACCGCGCTCCAGTACGGGATCTGCCCGGCGCCGAGCGTGGCGAAGGTCATCTTGCCTGGGCGCGAGCGCGCGAGCGCGATGAACTCGCGCACGCTCTTCGCCGGCAGCGCGGGATGCACCACCAGCACGAACGGTGAGGTCTCGACCAGCGAGATCGGCGTGAAGTCGCGCGCGAGGTCGTAGCCCATCTGCGCGTTCACGTAGCGCGCGCCCGCCATCGAGCCACCCGCGAGGAGCAGCGTGTAGCCGTCGGGCGGCGACTTGGCGACGAAGCTCTGGCCGATCATCCCGCCCGCGCCCGGGCGGTTCTCGACGATGAATTGCTGGCCGAGAACCTCCGACAGCTTCGCCGCGACCTGCCGCGAAACGAAGTCGTCGCCGCCGCCCGGGCCCGCCGCCACGATGATGCGAACCGGCTTGACCGGATACGTCTGCGCGGCAGCGCCCATGCAAATAGGCGCAATCAGCGCCGCGATGATCCACTTCCCCATACCCCTCCCTTTCAGGACCGGAACACTTTACCCGCGGACCGCGCAGGCGGCACGGGCTTTGCTCCAGTCGTATTCCCACGCTCGAAGGAGCAGACCATGAAAACACTCACTCTGATATCAGCGCTCGCCGGCATGCTCGCGCTTTCCACCCAGGTCTTCGCCCAATCGGGCGCCGGGCGCCCGTCGGATGACGCCGCGGCCAAGCCGCCGGTGTCCGCGGCCGAAGGCAACCCGGCTTCTACGGCAGGCGCCGGGTCGTCCGCGGCTGCCAAGAGCAAGGAGACGTTCACCCATGGCGAATCCAAGCGCTGCGAGAGCCTGAGCGGTGCCGCCAAGGACCTCTGCGACAAGGAGGAGGCCACCAAGGCCGAAGGTCAGCAGGCCGAGGAGCTGTCGAAGAAGCCGCAGGACGCGCCGAAGCAGTAGGAATCAGGAACGCAGGACCTGACCGGCGCAATCGCCGGTCAGCGCGCCGCGCTGCCACGCGACCGCGCCGTTGACGATCGTGTACTCGATGCCCTGCGAGCGCATCACCATGCGCTTCGCCCCGCCGGGCAGGTCGTAGCGCCGCTCCGGACGGCCGACCGACGCCACTGTTTTTGCATCGAAGATGGTGAGGTCCGCCGCCAAACCCGGCTGCAGGCGTCCGCGCTCGCGGATGCCGAAGAAGTCCGCGGGATCGGAGGTCATGCGCCGCACCGCCTCCTCGAGCGTGAGCGCGCCGCGCTCGCGCACCCAGGTGCCGAGCACGAAGGTCGGATAGCCCGAGTCGCACAGCATGTCGAGGTGCGCGCCGCCGTCGCCCAGGCCGAGCAGCA
>DASXRW010000373.1:0-8519 GCA_036506355.1 Burkholderiales bacterium | reverse complement strand
GCTCGCTTCGCGAGCACGCGGCCGAGCTTGGGCGTTAGAGCGCAAGGTCCCTCTAGTTATCGCGATCAGATGAAGATCATGGCGGTGTTCATCCCAGCGTTCGCGTTCTCTCTTCTCCATGTTCGAGTGGATAGTAGAGCGGGGTGACGTCGGATGACATCAAACGAGAGTTTGTTGCACCCTAACGGAAGGAGGACCGCATGCAAACGCTATCGCAAGTCTTGTTCTGGATCGGATTGATTTCGATTCCGCTGTCGTGGCTGGTGTGGTTTTTCGGGCCGCAACTCGAGATCGGGCGGCATGTCCTGAGCAAGATCACCGATCCCGCGCTGAAGGCGGCGCTGCAGGAGGCTCACGCAGAACGCTGGGGAATCTTCGTCGGACTTTGGCCGGCGACGCTTCTCGTTCTCAGCTTTCTTCTCGAGAAGAGAGTCTGACATCCGCGCCGGTGCGGCAGCGGAGCGAGTTTTCTCTTGAGGGTGCTGGTGCTTCCGGCAAGCAAACGGATTTGCGCCCTAACCCGTAGCCAGCACCCGATCTCCAGTTCTAAATCCTCCCGCCGTCATCACCCCATTAGTTGACACCTCGCACTGACGACTGGAGCTGTGCTCTCGTAACGGCGGCACGGTCGTGCAAGCGTCGCACGACTAAACGCTCTGGAACCCCGGCCGCCAAGCGCCCTCTACGCCAGCTGTTGGCCGTAGACGGCAACGGTCGGCTTAAAGGCATGTGACTTGCGTCACGACGCACCCTACTAGCCACGCCACATTGTTTCTGTAGAATCCGCCGCTTTGCGGCAGCGTAAGTAGTGAACCGCAGCAATAGCTGTCGCTCTTAGACGTCATGCAGCCCGGGACCCGCTACCAGCTCGAAGTCAACCCGAAGCTCCCCAAGCGCCTCGCGAGGCTCGAGGAGCTGGCGGGCAATCTCTGGTACAGCTGGGACCGCGCGACGCGCGCGATCTTCGCGCGGCTGAATCCGGCGCTGTGGGACGCGGCCGGGCACAACCCGAAGGCGATGCTGAAGAGGATCGACGAGCAGCGCCTGATCGACGCGGCCTCCGACCCCGCGTTCCTCGACAGCCTGACGCGCGTGCTCGCGGCGTTCGACGCGTATCACGCCGAGCCGCCGTTCCAGAGCGGCTCGGGCGGCTTCAAGCCCCACGAGCTGGTGGCGTATTTCTGCGCCGAGTTCGGCGTGCACGAGAGCCTGCCGCTCTACTCCGGCGGCCTCGGCATTCTCGCCGGCGACCACTGCAAGGCGGCGAGCGACTTCAAGCTGCCTTTCGTCGGCGTCGGGCTCCTCTACCGGCAGGGCTACTTCGTGCAGACGATCGACGCCGAAGGCCGGCAGCGCGCCGAATACCACGACTCGGAATTCACCGACCTGCCGATCGAGCCGGTGCAGAAAGCCGGGCGCGATCTCACGGTGGAGCTCGCGTTCCCGGGACGAAAGCTGGTGATCAAAGTGTGGCAGGCGCGCATCGGCCACGTGCGCCTGTTCCTGCTGGATACCGACGTACCGGAAAACAGCGAGCGCGACCGCGCCATCGCTCATCGGCTCTACGGCGGCGATCGCACCACGCGCCTGGAGCAGGAGCTGGTGCTCGGCGTCGGCGGCGTGCGCGCGCTCGCGGCGATGGACCTGAAGCCGAGCGTCTGGCACATCAACGAAGGCCACGCCGCGTTCATGATCCTCGAGCGCGTGCGCGGCCTCGTCGGCGAGGGCCTGCCGATGGACGCCGGCCTCGAGGCGGTCGCGGCGGGCACTGTCTTCACCACGCACACGCCGGTGCCGGCCGGCCATGATCAGTTCAATGACAGCACGGTGCTGCCGTATCTGAAGAGCGCGTTCGGCGATCTCAGCACCGCCCCCGACAAGCTCGCGGCGCTCGCGCGTCCGCCCGCCGGCGGCGACTTCAACATGACGGCGCTCGCGATCCGCGGCGCGCGCTACGTGAACGGCGTGTCCCGCATCCACGGCGGCGTCTCCCAACGGTTGCTGAAAGATTTCTGGCCGCACGTCACGCCCGAGGAAAATCCGGTCGGCTATGTCACGAACGGCGTGCACGTCACGACGTTTCTCGCGCCGGAATGGGGCGAAGTGCTCGACCGCTTCCTCGGCGTGGGCTGGATGCACCGGCTCGGGCACCCCGGGATCTGGGAGAAGATCCGCGACATTCCCGACCACATTTTCTGGAGCGTGCGCCAGGACATCAAGGCGCGCATGCTCCACATGCTGCGCCATCGCATCTCGCGCCAGCACCTGCGCAACCACGGCAGCGAGTCGCACCTCGAGCGTCTGCTTCGCTACTGCGATCCGGCGAAGCCCCATACCCTCACGATCGGGTTCGGGCGGCGCTTCGCGACCTACAAGCGGGCGACGCTGCTCTTCAACGATCTGGACAATTTCCGGCGCATCGTCGGCGACAAGGACCGCCCGGTGGTGTTCCTCTTTGCGGGTAAAGCGCACCCCGCCGACGAGCCCGGCCAGGAGCTGATCCGCACGCTGGTGCACATGGCGGGCCAGGAGGAGTTCCAGGGGCGCCTGCTCTTCATCGAGGGCTACGACCTGCACATCGCGCGGCGTCTGGTGTCCGGCGTCGACGTGTGGCTCAACAACCCGGTGCATCCGCTCGAGGCGTCGGGCACATCGGGAATGAAAGCCGGGATGAATGGCGTCATCAACCTGTCGATACTCGATGGCTGGTGGGACGAGGGCTACGACGGCCAGAACGGCTGGGGGATCAAGCCGGCGTCGCCGCAGCTCGACCAGCACCGGCGCGACCGCGAGGAGGCGCGCACGCTCTACGAGCTCTTGCAGGACAGCGTGGTCCCGAACTACTACCGGCGTGCCGAAGGCGGTTATTCGGCGGAATGGATCCGCATGGCGAAGCGCGCGATGGCCTCGCTCCTGCCGCGCTACGACGCCTCGCGCATGCTCGGCGAGTACGTGTCGAAGTACTACCTGCCGGCGGCGCGCCAGGGGCTGCGCTACGCCGAGAACGGCTATGAAGCCGCCAGAACCATCGCGGCGTGGAAGGCGCGCGTGCGCGCGGCCTGGCCGGGCGTCGCGCTGCGGCGGCTCGACACGCCGAAGAGCCGCATTCAGTTCGGCGAGACGGTGCCGGTCGAGGTCGCCGTGAAACTCAACGGCCTGACGCCGGCCGACGTGTGCGTGGAGCTCTTGCTGACGCGCGCCTTGCGCGAGGCGGCGCCGCTATCGCACAGCCACGAGCTCGCGCCCGCCGAGCCGGGCGAGCACGGCGAGCAGCGTTTCCGGCTGGATCTCAAGCCGGGGCTCGCCGGCCGGCTCGACTACCAGATCCGCGTCTACCCGCGGCACGAGCTCCTCACCCATCCGTTCGAGATGGGACTCTCTAGCTGGCTTTGACGAGCAGCGCGAGCGAGTGGGGTCTTAGGAGGTAGGGATCGGCCGCGTCAGGAACATGAGCACGCCCCGGCGTGGCGGTGTCGACGAGGAGCTGCCATCCGGCGCCCGGCAGCGCGAACTCGACCGCGTCTTCCCCCGCGTTGAGAAGCAGCAGCAGGTCGTCATCCTCGAGCGGCGCGCCGCGGTCGTCGCGTTCGGCGAGCTGCTTGCCGAGCAGCAGCATCCCCAGCGCGCGCGTGTCCGAATGGGTCCAATCGGCCTGCGTCATGGCGCTGCCCTGCGGCGCGAGCCAGGTCACGTCCTCGGGCTTGGGGTAGCTGCGCCGCCGGAATGCGGGATGGCGCTTGCGCAGCGCGATCAACTCGCGCACGAATTGCGCGAGCTCGGCGTCGGCGCCCTCCCAGTCGAGCCACGAAAGCTCGTTGTCCTGGCAGTAGGCGTTGTTGTTGCCTTGCTGCGTGCGCCCGAACTCGTCGCCGGCGACGAGCATCGGCGGCCCCTGCGAGAAGGCGAGCGTCGCGAGCAGGTTGCGCTTCTGCCGTGCCCGCAAGGCGAGGACGGAAGCATCCTGTGAGGGACCTTCGACGCCGCAGTTCCAGCTGCGGTTGTTGTCGCTGCCGTCGCGGTTCGCTTCGAGATTGGCCTCGTTGTGCTTGCGCTCGTAGCTCACGAGATCCTGCAGCGTGAAGCCGTCGTGCGTGGTGACGAAGTTGACGCTCGATCTCGGGCTGCGCCCGGCGCTCTGGAAGATGTCGCTCGAGCCGGCGAGGCGCGAGGCAAGCTCGCCCACGGTGCCACGGTCGCCACGCCAGAAGGAACGCACTGCGTCGCGGTACTTGTCGTTCCACTCGACCCAGCCCGGCGGGAAGTTGCCGAGCTGGTAGCCGCCCTCGCCGAGATCCCAGGGCTCGGCAATCAGCTTGACGCGCGCGAGCACCGGATCCTGGCGGATCGCGGAGAGAAAGGCGCCGTTGCGGTCGAAGGCCTGCGCGGCGCTGCGCGCGAGGGTCGGCGCAAGATCGAAGCGGAAGCCGTCGACGTGCATCTCCTGCACCCAGTAGCGCAGGCTGTCCATGATGAGCGCGAGCACCACGCGGTGGCTCGAGTTGAAGCTGTTGCCGGTGCCGGTGAAGTTGAGATACCGCCGAGCGTTGCCGGGGTCCAGGCGGTAGTAGATGGAGTTGTCCAACCCGCGGAAGCTGAGCGTCGGCCCGGCGTGATCGCCTTCCCCGGTGTGGTTGTAGACGACATCCAGGATCACCTCGAGCCCGGCCTCGTGCAGCGTCCTCACCATGGTCTTGAATTCGCCGATGGCGTCGCGAGCCGCGCTTCTCGACGCGTAGCGCATCTCGGGGGCGAAGAAGCCGATCGTGCTGTAACCCCAGTAATTGCGCAGGCCGTGCTGCACCAGGCGTCGCTCGTCGACGAAGGCCTGCACCGGCAGCAGCTCTACCGCGGTGACGCCCAGGCGCTTCAGGTACTCGATCGCCGGCAGGCTGGCGAGCCCCGCGTAGGTGCCGCGCAGCTGCTCGGGCACGTCGGGATGGCGCTGCGTGAACCCCTTGACGTGCAGCTCGTAGATCACCGTGTCGCGCCAGGGCGTGCGCGGCGCGCGGTCGTCGCCCCAGCTGAACGCGGTGTCGATCACCTGGCTGCGGCCCAGGCCCGCGCTGATCTTTCCCTGGATCAGCTTCGCGTACGGGTCGAGCAAGAGCCGGCTCGGATCGAAGCGGTGGCCGCCGTCCTGCGGCCCATGCACGCGGTAGGCGTACAAGAGCCCGGGACGCGCATCGGGCAGATAGCAGTGCCAGACGAAGTCGGTGCGCTCGCGCACCTCGACGCGCTCGATCTCGCGCCGGCCGCGCGGATCGAAAAGACAGAGCTGGACGCGCTCGGCGTGCTTGGAGAAGAGCGCGAAATTCACCCCGGCGCCGTCCCAGGTCGCGCCGAGCGGCAACGCCCGGCCGCGCCAGACGGTGCTCGGAGCGACGACGGATCGTGCGGGCGCCTCCACCGAGGCGCAGCTTACGTCGGAATGGTCTTGGCCGGCTGCACCAGGCGGCAGCCGTTGGTGCGCCAGCTGCCGTCTCGCTGGCGCTGCATCGCGTAGTAGGCGAGCCAGACGGCGCCCGAGCGGTCGGTGATCTGGACCTGCTGCACGGCGTCGTGGCCCATCACCGTCAGCCCGAGGAATGCGACCGCCGCCGGCCGGTAAACGGCGCGGTAGGACACGCGCACCACGTCGAGGAAGCGCTCGGGCGTGCCGAAGGTCTGCTGCACGCCGGGCGAGACCAGCGCGAACGCCTCCTGCGCGTCGTCGCGCCGGAAAGCATCGATCTGGCGATTGATGACGGCGCGGATCTCCGCGAGATCCGCAGGGGTGACCGCGGGCTGCGCCGCCGCGGGAGCCGCGAACGCCAGGCAAAGGAGCAGCGCGCGCACCACGTCAGCCGCCGTGCAGCGCGACCGCGGCGAGCGCGCCGCGGCTCTGCACCACTTCCAGCAGGCGCTCGCGCTCGGCCATCACGCGCTGCGCATACTGCGCCCGGCTGTCCGCGAAAGCGCCGTTGTAGAACTGCAGGCCCGCCTCGAGCGTGCCGGTGCGGTAGACGTACTCCTGCAGAATGCGCGCCCCCATCTGGATGTTGCTCTCCGGGTCCCACACGGCGGCTTCGCCGCCAGCCTCAAGCATCTTCGCCGGGTGGTACTTCGGAATGATCTGCATCAGGCCCTTCGCGCCCATGACGCTCTCGGCGATGGGGTTGAAGCGCGACTCGACCGAGATGACAGCCAGCACCACGAGCGGATCGAGTCCGACGTCACGCGCGGCGCTGTAGGCCGCCCCCACCATCCGCTCGGTGGCCTCCGCGGCGATCAGGAACCGCCGCGACAGGTACTTGACCAGGATCGCCTGCGCGGGATCGCGCGGCGCCTCAGCGAAGGTTTCGTCCGGCACGCAGCTTTGCGCGGCGTCGCGGCCGGCTTCCGGCACATAAGCCTCGTCGGCCGCGAGCGTCAGCAGCGTCGCCGTCGAGACGACGGCAAAGGCGAGAGGAAGGGATCGATGGGGCAAGCTATGGCGGAGAGTCAGGGCGCACCCCCTAGGTCGCGAACGATGGTAGGGCGCGCGGTGAACCGGGGATATCGCCGGCACTTGAATTTCCTGTCGCCATCCGACTACTCGGGGTGGGGTCGGCGTTACAGCCAGAACCTCGTCCGGTCGATAGTACGGACTGCTACCGGTCCATATGATCCATCGGCATCCCCCGAAAGAACTCCCAAAAAGGTCATCGCTAATGAAAATCGTGGCTCTCGTTCTCGCCGGTGGTGAAGGAACCAGGCTCTATCCGCTGACTGCCGAGCACGCAAAGCCGGCGCTTCCTTTCGCGAACGGCTACCGGATCTGCGACTTCGTGCTTTCCAACCTGGTCAATTCGAATATCTCGACCATCTACGTGCTCGCGCAGTACAAGCCCGAGTCGCTGATCAAGCACGTGCAGAAATCCTGGTCGCCGTGGTTCGCGCAGTCCGAAGGGCTCATCAAGGTGCTGCTGCCGCCTTCCAATACGCTAGGCGGCCAGTTCAAGGGCACGGCCGACGCCGTGGTCCAATATCTGGATCTGCTGCAGGCGCATTCGCCCGACGTCGTGGCGGTGTTCGCCGCCGACCATATCTACCGGATGGACGTGCGCCAGATGGTCGACTTCCACCGCGACCGTCACGCGGACGTCACCGTGTCGGCGCTGGCAGTGCCGGTGGAGAAGGCGCGCAGCTTCGGCGTGCTCAACGCGCAGGCCGATGGCTGCGTGGCCGCGTTCCACGAGAAGCCGAAGCATCCGCCGACGATTCCGGGCAATCCGCGCCTCGCCTACGCCTCGATGGGCAACTACCTGTTCGATCCGCAGGTGCTCGAGCGCGTGCTGCTCGAGGCACGCGCGCGCGGCGAAACCGACTTCGGTCGCGATGTGCTGCCGCGCATCTGCACGGCCGAGCGCGTGTACGCCTACGATTTCGCCCAGAACCGCGTACCTGGCGTGCAGGACTACGAGGAGCGCGCCTACTGGCGCGATGTCGGCACGCTCTCGGCGCTCGCCGCCGCGCAGCAGGACGCGATGGGCACCAAGCCGCGCTTCAACCTGTGGAACAGCCGCTGGCCGATCCGCGGCGAATATGACGCCGCGATGCTCGAGCGCATGCGCGCCTGGGAAGCGGAGGAATCAGACGTAGATGCGCGACTCAGGGCGCCGGCGCTCTGGCGTGCCGCGCGTAAAGATCGGCATACTGACGAGCGGGTGCAGACCAGCTGAAGTCGCGCGCCATCGCGCGGCGCTGCATCTCCCGCCAGCGCCGCGTATCGCCGTAGACGACTAACGCCCTCTTGAGCGCCGCCACCAGGGCGGCGCTTTCCGCGCGCTCGAACAGGAACCCTGTTTCCCCGTCGGCGATCGTATCGACCAGTCCACCGGTCGCCCGCGCCACCGGCGGCGTGCCATAGCGCTGGCTGTACATCTGGTTCAGGCCGCAGGGCTCGAAGCGCGAGGGCATGAGGAAGAGATCCGCGCCGGCCTCGATCAGGTGCGCGAGGTCCTCGTTGAACCCGATCGCCACGGCGACGCTCGCGGGGTGGCGCGCGGCGAGCGCGGCGAGCGCGACCTCGAGCTCGCGCTCTCCCCTGCCGAGCATGCAGAGCTGCGCGCCCTGCGCGACCAGCTCCTCGGCCGCGCCGGCGAGCAGATCGACGCCCTTCTGGTGCGTGAAGCGGCACACGGCGCCGAGCAAAGGCGCCGCGGCATCCTCCGGCAGGTTCATGCGCCGCTGCAGCGCCAGCTTGTTCGCGGCTTTCTTCTCCAGGCTGCTCCACGAATAGCGCTCGGCGATGCGCGGGTCGCTCATCGGGTTCCAGATCTGGGCATCGATGCCGTTCAGGATGCCGCGAAGCCGCTCCCGCCGCTCGCGCAGCACGCCATCGAGGCCGCAGCCGAACTCTTCGGTCTGGATCTCGCGCGCGTAGGTCGGGCTCACCGTCGTGATGGCGTCGGCATAGACCAGCCCGCCTTTCAGGAACGAGAGCTTGCCGTAGAACTCCAGCCCCTCGACCGCAAAGGTGGCGCTGGGCAGCTCGAGGC
>DASXRW010000372.1:0-2651 GCA_036506355.1 Burkholderiales bacterium | reverse complement strand
AGCTTGACCGGATCTGCGGCGAAGCTCGTGCCCGCGACCGTCAAAGCAAAAAGCGCCAGGATGCGTTTCATTTGACCCCCGATGTTGCGAGATAGCGTGCTATCAGCGCGGCGAGCCGCCGCATGACCACGAACCCTGCCGCCGGGTCGCCCTCCAGCACGCCGAGCGCGCTCTTCCCGTTGATGCGCAGCAAGGACGAGCGCTCCAGGCAGCGTGCGCTGGCGATGCGATTCGGATAGCCGTCGAGGAGCGCCGCCCACCCGAATACTTCGCCTTTGTTCAGCATGAAGCCGCCCGGCGCCGTGCGCTCGCCGCGGCCGACGAGGAACTCGACGCGTCCGGCATCGAGCACGAAGAAATCCTCCGCCGGATCGCCCGGCCGGTAGAGCACTGCGCCGGCCTCGTGCGTCTCGCGGCGCGCGAGCCCCGCGAGCTTTTCCAGGATCGCTGGCGCGAGCCCGTTGAACAGCTCGCCCACGTCGAGCGCCGTGCCCTCGGTGCCGAGGTAAAGCGCGTCGCCTTTGCGCTCCAGCGGATAGCGCTGCAGCGGCGCCTCGGCGAGGCCGCGCGGCTCTCCGGTGCGGATGTCCCATTGCCAGAGGTGCATGTGGCAGGTGAGGGTGGAGCCGTCGAACAGGCCCTCGCAGAGCGGCACGTCCTGGTGCGGGCACGCCGCCTGGAAGCCGTAGAACTCGCCGCCGGCGTTCGCCACCACGAGCTTGAGGCCGCCTTCGGCCGCGCACTCCTTGAGCCCGTTCTCGGGGATATCGGCGACCTTGCACACGAGGCGCTTTGCCATCAGCTGTACTTGTCGTAGCGGATGTTGTCGGTGGTGAGCTTCGCTTCGAGCAGCAGCACGCGGATCGTTGCGTCCACCGCGGGCGGCGGACCCGCGACGTAGGCGCGCACGTCCTGATACTTCCCGGCCATCGCGCGCTTCGCGACCTCGTGCACCAGGCCGCTCTCGAAGCGCAGATCGGGCCATGGCGTCTTCGTCGGCGGAACCTCCTCGGACAGTGCGACGGTCACCTGGACCTGTTTCGCGTAGCGATTGAGCTCGTCCATGAAGAAGGCGTCGCGCATCGTGCGCACGCCGAAGAACAGCCAGCCGCGATGCCGCTCAAAGTAGCGCGCCTCCTGCGCGCGCGCGAGGATCGACATCATGCCGGCGATCCCGGAGCCGCCGGCGATCAAGAGCACGTTCTTGCCGAGCGCGGGATCGAAGGTCGCCTTGCCGAGCGGGCCGAAGGTTTCCACGCGCGCGCCGTCGCGCTTGCCGGCGAAGAGCCACTGCGAGAAGCCGCCGTCGGGCTTGCGCTTGACGATGAAGTCGAGGCTGCGGCCGCCGCGCGCGAAGTTGCACATCGAATAGCCGCGGTAGCCGGCGACGCCTTCCGGCGCGAGCAGCACGAACTGGCCGGCGTCGAAATCGCGCGGCTCCTCGAACTCGAGCGCGAAGCTCATCACGTCGTGCGTGAGCATGCGCGGCTTGCGCAGAGTGCCGACGGACTTCTGCGGCACGCAGGCGCCGGTCTCCAGGGGATAGACGAACTTGGAGACTTCCAGCGTCAGTGCCTCTTCGGCGGCGCACTGGCACATCAGGAACTCGTTGGCCGCGGGCTTGACGAATTTCTTTCCCGGCGCTTCCGGCCAGCCGTCGCGCACCCGCCCCGACATGAGCGTCGCCTTGCAGGTGCCGCACGTGCCCGTGGCGCATTCGTAGGGCAGGTCGATGCCGGCGCGCAGGCCCGCGTACAGCACCTTCTCTCCGGGGAGCGCCTCGAAGTCGTAGCCGCGGTTGCGGGCGTTCACCTGGATGCGCACGGTTTAGAAGGGGATGTGATAGCCGTAGCCGAGGAGGCGGGTTTCCAGCTTCACCACCCGGCGTGCGAGCTTCAGCGCTGGCAATTTGACTGTGTCATGCAGGCGACCGACGGCGAAAAGCTCGGTCGCGCCGCCGTCGAGCTGCGTGCGGAACACCTGCAGCGCCGAAACCACGTGGGCTTCGGCTCCGTTCGCGTCGACGGTGTACACCGTCGCATGCCGCGTGATCGGCGAATGGTCGCTGTTGTGCTTCGGCAGGTTGGTGAAGAGCGTCTCCATGCCTTTGCGATCGTGGTCGAGCCACACCATGTCGCGGCGGATCTCGGGGCTGTGCGTGGTGATGCTGTAGCGA
The DNA here is from genome assembly GCA_036506355.1 of Burkholderiales bacterium. Taxonomy (GTDB): domain Bacteria; phylum Pseudomonadota; class Gammaproteobacteria; order Burkholderiales; family SG8-39; genus SCGC-AG-212-J23. Next base: position 475 of record DASXRW010000372.1, on the reverse strand, counting down.
AAGCCCGGGTCGCAGAGCTCGAGGAAGGCCTTGAAATCGCGCGCGTCGAGCGCAAGGCAGGAGCGGTAAACCAGCTCCTCGATCGCCTGGCGCTGCTCGCTTTTCATTTCAGGCCGCAGCGCGCTGCGGATCGTACGCGGCGCGCCCCATGCGCTTGGACCACTCGGCGTAGTAGTGGCGCATGCCCACCTCGTCGTGGATGGTGCTCTGCTCCTCGCGCCCCTGGATCACGTAGCGGCTGTCGGTGCCTTTGCGCATCGCGCGCCCCTGGCCGGTGACGCCGAGGAGATCCTCGTGCAGGTTGCGGCCGAACGGGCCCCAGATCATGTTGTGATCGAAGACGCGCTGCGCGCGCTCCTCCGCCGTGTCGCTCTTCAGGCCGAGCCCGCGGAACTCGATCAGCACCTCGTTCGGACTGAGCGGCACCGAGGTGTCGATGCGCATGACCGACGTTCGCAGGTTGTAGGTCATGCCC
>DASXRW010000371.1:0-4545 GCA_036506355.1 Burkholderiales bacterium | reverse complement strand
GGTACGCGCATCGCGGCCGGCAGCCCCAAGCAATACCTCGCGCTCGCGGGCAAGCCCATGCTGTGGCACGCGATTCGTGCACTTTGCGTGCCGCAGGTCGCGGCCGTGTTCGTTGTACTCGCGGCGAATGACGAGCAGTTCGCGCGCCACGACTGGGACGCCTTCGCGGGAAAGCTGCAGCCGCTCTATTGCGGCGGCGAAACGCGGCGCGACTCGGTGTTCAATGGCCTGGTCGCTGTCGGCGGGACGGTGAACGCCGATGATTGGGTGCTGGTCCACGATGCAGCGCGGCCCTGTTTACCGGCGGCCGACCTGCGCCGATTGCTGGAGGAAGGCGCGGGCGATGCGATCGGCGCCATCCTCGCGCTGCCGGTCGCGGAGACGGTGAAGACCGCGGGCAAAGATGAAGCCGGCGTGCAGCGCATCGCCGCCACGCAGGATCGCTCGCAGCTCTGGCTCGCGCAGACGCCGCAGATGTTCCGCGCCGGGCTGCTCGCGCAGGCGCTGTCAAAGGCTGCCGGCGCGACCGACGAGGCGGCGGCGATCGAGCAGATGGGCCTGCAGCCGCGCCTGGTGCTGGGCAGCCGGCAAAATCTCAAGGTGACTTACCCGGAGGACGTGGCGATCGCCGAAGCGATCCTCGCCCGAAGTGGGATGAGAGGCGCATGAGAATCGGCCAGGGCTTCGACGTGCATCCGCTGGTCCACGGCCGCAAGCTCGTGATCGGCGGCGTCGAGATCCAGTACGAGAAAGGGCTCGACGGCCATTCCGATGCCGACGTGCTGCTGCACGCCATCTGCGACGCGCTGCTCGGCGCCGCCGCCCTCGGCGATATCGGCCAGCACTATCCCGACAGCAATCCGGAATTCAGGGGTGTCGACAGCCGCAAGCTCCTGCGCGATGTCGCCAGGAAGCTCGCCTCGCTTAATCTCCAGGTGGTGAACATCGACGCCACCATCATCGCGCAGGAGCCGCGCATGGCGCCGCACGTGGCGCGCATGACCGGCAACATCGCGGCGGACCTCGGCATCACGCCGGCGATGGTCAACATCAAGGCGACGACCACCGAGAATCTCGGCTTCCTCGGCCGCATGGAGGGGATCGCCGCGCAGGCGGTGGCGCTCATCGAATAATGTACTCGCCGCCCTACAACCGGTTGGAGGATCGTGCCGAGCTGCTCGCGTTCATGCGGCAGAACAACTTCCCGGTGCTCGTCACCGGTACCGGCGGCGCCCTGCGCGCATCGCACCTGCCGTCGATGCTGCACGAGGAGGGCGAGCGCCTCGTCCTCGACATGCACATGGCGCGGGCCAATCGCCAGTGGCACGAGTTCAAAGGCGAGGAGGTGCTCGTCATCTTCACCGGCCCGCACGGCTACATCTCGCCGCGCTGGTACGAAGACACCGAGCGCGTGCCGACCTGGAACTACACGGCGGTCCACGCGTACGGCGTGCCCCAGCTGGTGGAAGACAAGGCGGCCAAGCACGCTTCACAGCGCCGCCTGGTCGCCGCGATGGATCCCGAGTGGCTGCCGAAATTCGACGCGCTGCCCGCCGCGTACGTCGAGCGCATGCTCGGCGGCATCGTCAACTTCACCATCCCGGTCGCGCGCCTCGAGACGCGCTGGAAGCTCTCGCAGAACCGCGGGCGGCGCGAGATGGAACTGATCGCCGCCGCGCTCGATGAAAGCGGCGGCAGCGCGCTCGCCGCGCTCCACCGCCAGCACTTCACGGACTAGTGCGCCTCTTCTTCGCGCTGTGGCCGCCCGGTAAAACGGCGCACGCGCTCGCGCAGTGGACGCACCAGGTGGCGCACGAAACCGGCGGCACGCCGACCCCGGGCGACCAGATCCACCTGACGCTCGCCTTCCTCGGCGAAGCCGATCCGGCAAAAGCCTTCAATGCCGCGCAGCGCGTGCAAGGCGCGCGCCACGCGCTGCCGATCGATCAGGCGCAATACTGGAAGCACAACAAGATCGTCTGGGTCGGCCCGCAGACGATGCCCGCGCCGCTCGCGCAGCTGGTGCAGCGCCTGCATGCGGCGCTGAAGGATCACGGCTTCGTGCTGGAGGACCGTCCCTTCGCCGCGCACATCACGCTGCTGCGCAAGGCCAAGCCGCCCAAGGCGCTGCCGCCGCTGCCGAAGCTCGAATGGCCGGTGAACGAGATGCTGCTCGTGCGCTCGCGCACCTCGCCGAAGGGCTCGACCTACGAGCCGGTCGAGCGGTTTCCGCTACTCTGACGCGTCGTGAAGCTCTACATAACCCCCGGATCTCCCTACGCGCGCATGGCGCGCATCGTGGTTCTGGAGAAGGGCTTGGAGAGGCGCGTCGAGATCATCGTCGCGCAGACGCGCGTCGCGGACAGTCCGTACTACCGCATCAATCCCTCAGGCCGCGTTCCGTATCTCGTCCGTGATGATGGCGTCGGGCTGGAAGAATCGGCCCTGATCTGCGCCTATCTCGATCACCTCGATGGCAGCCCGGCGTTCGATTTGCCGGCCGGTGACCAAGGCTGGGAGGCGCGCCGCCTCGAAGCGCTGGCAAGGAGCATGGTCGATGGTGTCGCGGTCTGGGGCCGAGAGCTCTCGCGCCCTCAAGACGAGCGTTCGCCGAGCGTTCTCGAGCACGAGGCCGACCGCAGCCGACGGATGACGGACCTCTGGGAGGCGCAGATCGACCATCCGCTGATGCGCGGCGCGCTCAACATGGCGCAGATCACGCTTGCCTGCGGCCTCGGGCTTGAAGCCCGCAACCCGCATCTTCATTGGCGGCCGAGGCACCCGAAGCTGTGCGACTGGTTCGACGAGGTCGCCGCGCGGCCCTCGTTCGCCGCGACCGCGCCGCCACGACCGGCATGGAAGTCGTGAATCGCAAGTTCGAAAATCTGTTCGTCGCGGTGTGGGTCGTGATCGGCAGTCGCATCCAAAAAAAGAGGATGAGAGCCAGTGATCTTCATGGTGATTGAGCACTATCGTCCGGGGCGCGCCCCCGAGGTGTACCGAAGGTTTCGCGAGCGCGGACGGATGGCGCCGGCAGGCCTGCGCTATGTGGCGAGCTGGGTGGACCTCAAGTTCGAGCGCTGCTTCCAGGTGATGGAAGCGGATGACGAAGCGCTCTTCAAAGAGTGGACGGCCAACTGGGACGACCTGATCGATTTCGAGATCGTGCCGGTGCGCACGTCCGCGGAGGCCGCAGCGGCGATCGCGCTCTAGACGAGCCGGAAGTCGCGCTCGATGCGTCCCCGGATGAGCTTGCGCAGCGCGGGCATGACGCTGGTCATAGCAAGGCGCTGCAGCAGCTTTTTCTGGTCCACGAGTTGTTCTCGGACCAGCACCCGCGTGAAAGCCAGGTCCTTTTCGCGCCCGGCGACATACTTCGAGATGGCGAGATCGTGCACCTCGAGGCAAAGGCCCGCGACACCGCCGGTGTTCTCGTTCTTGATGCGCACGAGGCGCCTGCGCCAACCCGTGGGTAAAGTGGCGGTAGAGTGGCTTACAGCTTGGGCGTAGTAACCGAACTCGTCGTGAAAGCGCGAGAATTCGCCTATGGCGCCTTCGATCTTGTCGGCTCGCTCCGGATGGTTGAGCGGGAAGACATCCGCTTCCATGGAAGCAAGCAGCTCGGTCGGAGCGTCCGGGTATTCGCCCAGGATTGCCTGGCTCCCGAAGATGACGATTTCACGGTCCTTGGCGATCGCGCCAGCCGCGCGGATGACGTGCTCAAGCTCGGAACGCGTCATATACGCGCCGACGCTCGGCTTGCGATATCAGCGAGCCCAGCGGTGAAGACTGGCGCAGGCGGGCCGCGTCTTCGCTAAGCTCTGTGGCCTTTGCCGCCACTTCCTGCCATGGCCGTTCGAGGAGTTCTTGCCACTCGCGCAGCGCAGCGGGCGGCCGCTCGCCGTAGCGTTCGAGCCAACGTTTCAAGGTCGCACGCGCTCGTTGGAGGAGACGCGGCTCGTTGGCAATGCGGCGCGCGGCGAGCGCGTGCAGCGCGAGGCTCCGCGCCTCGACCACGCGATGATCCGACCAGATCGGCGTCTGCGAATGCCAGCGCGTCACTGCTCGCATACCTGCGGCGCGGCGACGCGCGCGGTGGCGCCTCACGCGCTCGGCACTTGACGACAGCTTTCCGGTGCGGCGTTTAGGCATGGCTAAGATCTTGAAGCGTTACATGTAACGGTAGCGAATCTTTGCGTGGCACGCAAATCGGGCTCCGAGACGCTGGAAATAGGTGGCCGCGAGGTGACGATCACCAACGCGGCGAAGCTGCTGTTTCCTGCCGCGAAGATCACCAAGCTCGACGTCGTGCGCTATTACCTGGCGGTGGCGGAAGGCGCGCTGCGCGGTGCCGGCGGCCGGCCGAACATGCTGGTGCGCTATCCGAACGGCATCGACGGCGAATTCTTCTTTCAAAAGCGCGCGCCGGAGCGCCGGCCGGAGTGGATCGAGGTGGTCGAGCTCAAGTTTCCATCAGGGCGCAGCGCCGAGGAGCTGGTGCCGCGCGACGCGGCGGCGCTCGCGTGGATGGCGAACCTCGGCTGC
>DASXRW010000370.1:0-8900 GCA_036506355.1 Burkholderiales bacterium | reverse complement strand
CTGCCCGTAGCTCAACCGGATAGAGCACCAGCCTTCTAAGCTGGGGGTTGTGGGTTCGAGTCCCGCCGGGCAGGCCAACGTACAGTGGTGGCCGTAGCTCAAAGGTAGAGTCCAGGGTTGTGATCCCTGTTGTTGTGGGTTCGAGTCCCATCGGCCACCCCATCATTCTCCGGTGAACACGCCGCCGGCCGCGTCGCCGGCCAAGTGGTCGCAGCCGCTGATTGCCAAGCACGCGGCGGTGGGCGCCGCATTCGCCACGCTCTGTAGCGCGGCGCTGGCGCAGATCGCGGCCAACGCGCCCGGCGTGGCGCGGGGCGACGATCCCGAGTACCTGCACCAGCTTCGCGTCGGCATACGCCGGTTGCTGTCCGCGATGCGCGCATTCCGTCCGCTCTTGCGGCGCAAGCGCGCCGACGCGGTCGCGCGCCCGCTGCGCGCCATGATGCGGGTCTTCGGGGCGGCGCGCGACTGGGATGTGCTTTGCTTCACCTTGGCGCGTGCCAAGGCGTCCAAGAGCCTCGTCGCGCGCGCACACGAGCAGCGTTCCACGGTGGCAGGTGCTGCGCGCGAGCTTGCGAGCTCGCGGACCTTCGAGAGCGCCCAATCGCGCGTGCTGCGCTGGCTGAAGAGCGACCCCTGGCGCTCGCACGCCGCCCCCAACGATCCGCTGCTTGGCTATGCGCGCCGCTCCCTCGAACGCGCTCACCGCAGGCTGCACAAGCGCGCGCGGCGCATCGACTGGCGCGATCCCGCGCGCCGCCATGCCTTGCGCATCGCGCTCAAGCGCCTGCGCTACGGCTGCGATTTTTTCGCGGCGTGCTTTCCGCACCAGGCGGTGCGGCCGTTTGTCGCGCGTCTCGCGCGCCTGCAGGACAGCCTCGGCGAGTTGAATGACATCGCCGTGGCGCGCGCGCTGCTCGATGAGCTGCACGCGGACACGGCGCACGTCCAGCGCTTCCTCGCCCGGCGCGAGCGCGAGCTTATCGCTTTGCTGGCGAAGGACTGGGCCGCGCTCGAGCGGCAGCGCCCGTACTGGCAGCCGCAGCCAGCGCCTCGCGCCCGACGACGAATACCTCGGGCTTCGGCCACTCGAGCTTGAGCGCACGGAAGCGTCGCTGCACCGCGGCTCTTCCGTCACCGACTTCGCAGACAAGCAGCCCCTCGGGCTCGAGGTGCGCCGGCGCGAGCGCCAGGATCCGCGCGACGAGATCGAGGCCGTCGCCGCCCCCCGCGAGCGCGAGGCGCGGCTCGTGGCGGAATTCGGCCGGCAGCTCGGCCATAGCGCGCGCGCCTACGTAGGGCGGGTTGCTCAGGATGAGCTCGTAGCGCGCCGCTCCCAGACGATCGAAGAGATCGCAGCGCTGCAGCCGCACACGGCGTCCCAAGCGGTGCCGCGCCACGTTCTTGCGTGCCACGGCGAGCGCGGCGGGCGAAACGTCAACCGCAGCGATCTTCGCCCCTGGGAAAGCGCGCGCCGCCAGTATCGCCAGGCATCCGGATCCGGTGCACAGATCGAGCACGCGGCGCACCGCGCGGCGGCGGAACGATTTCTCCTGCAGCAACTCGGCGATGTGCGAGCGCGGCACGATGACGCGCTCGTCGACATAGAACGATTGCCCTGCGAGCCAGGCTTCCCTCAGCAGATAGGCGACAGGGATGCGCTCCTTGACGCGCCGTTCGGCCAGCCGCTCGATGCGCTCGAAGTCGCTGGCGTTACCGGCGAGATCGGCATCGAACGGCAGCCCCAGCCCGCGCAAGACCAGCCAGGCCGCCTCGTCGCGGGAGTTGTCGGTGCCGTGTCCGTAGAAGAGCGGCGCCGCCGCGAAGCGGGCGGCGATGCGCCCGATCAGCTCACCCAGCGTCAAGCAGGGAGCGCAGCGTATCGAGATAGATCAGCGGCAGGGTTTCCAGTTCGTCGAGCGCGATGTGCTCGTTCAGCTTGTGGATGCTCGCGTTGACCGGCCCCATCTCGATCACCTCGGGGCAGATGTCGATGATGAAGCGCGCGTCCGAGGTGCCGCCGGTGGTCGAGAGCTCGCCGTTGGAGCCCGCATGCCGCTTGCCGGCGTCGAGGACGATGTCGGCCAGCCGGCCGCGCTTGCTCAGGAATGGCTTGGCGCCGAGCGTCCAGTCGATGGCGTAATCCAGAGCGTGCTTTTTCAGCAGCGCTTCGACGCGCTGCCTGAGCGAAGCGTCGGTGCTCTCGGTCGAGAAGCGGAAATTGAAATCCACCTCCACCGATCCCGGCACGACGTTACCGGCGCCGGTCCCGGCATGGATGTTCGAGACCTGGAAGCTGGTCGGGGGAAAGCTCTCGTTGCCCTTGTCCCACTGCGTGCGTGCGAGCTCGGCCAGCGCCGGCGCGAGGAGGTGAATGGGATTCTTCACCAGATGGGGATAGGCGACGTGCCCCTGAACGCCGCGCACCACCAGCCGTGCCGAGAGCGAACCGCGCCGGCCGTTCTTCAGCGTATCGCCGAGCGTGTCGACCGAGCTTGGCTCGCCGACGATGCAGTAGTCGATGGTTTCGTTGCGCGCTTTGAGCTTCTCGACCACGCGCACGGTCCCGTCGAGCGCCGGGCCTTCCTCATCCGAGGTCAAGAGCAGCGCGATGGATCCGGTATGGCGCGGCCGCTCGGCGACGAAGCGCTCCGCCGCGACCACGAAAGCGGCGATCGACGATTTCATGTCGGCCGCGCCACGCCCGTAGAGCTTGCCGTCGCGGACCGTGGGCACGAAAGGATCGGAATGCCATTCCGCGAGCGGGCCGGTCGGCACGACGTCGGTATGGCCGGCAAAGCAGACCACCGGGTGCCCGGCGCCGCGGCGCGCCCAGAGGTTGGTCACCTCGCCGAACTTCATGGGCTCGCAACGGAAGCCCGCCTTCGCCAGGCGCGCAGCGAGCAGCTCCTGGCAGCCGCCGTCTTCCGGGGTCACCGACCGGCGGGCAATCAGCTCCTTGGCCAGGTCGAGGGCGCCGGAGCCCTCAGGCATTCATGTCGATCTTGAAATCGTTGAACGACGCGTTGCCGGCGGCGGAGAGAACGCCCTTCTTCTCTTCCCCGCCGGACTTCTCTGCGGACTTCTCCGGCGCGGGCGGCGGCGGCTTCGGCTGGCCGCTGATCTCGCCGGCGGTCGCCTGGTTGATGAGCCACAGCATGTTGGTCGCGGAGTCGGCGTTCGCCATCGCTTCTTCCTGCGTGATCTTGCCCTCGATGAACAGCTTGAAAAGCGCCTGCTCGAAGGTCTGCGAGCCCGGCGACATGCTCCTCTCGAGCGCGTCCTTGATCTCGTTGATCTCGCCCTTCTCGATCAGCTCGGCGATGTGGCGCGTATTGAGCAGCACCTCGACCGCGGCCATGCGCGCGCCGGTCTTGGTGCGCACCAGGCGCTGCGAGATGATCGACTGCAGCGCCGCCGCGAGATCCAGCAGCAGGCTCGGCCGGTTCTCGAGCGGGTAGAAGTTGATGATGCGGTTCATGGCGTGATAGCTGTTGTTCGCGTGCAGCGTGGCGAGGCATAGGTGGCCCGACTGCGCGTACGCGAGCGACATCGCCATGGTCTGCTTGTCGCGGATCTCGCCGATCAGGATGCAGTCGGGCGCCTGGCGCAGCGCGTTCTTCAGCGCAGTCTCGAAGGCCTTGGTGTCGGTGCCGACCTCGCGCTGGTTGACGATCGACTTCTTGTTGGTGAAGATGAACTCGACCGGGTCTTCCAGCGTGAGGATGTGACCCGACTTGCGCTCGTTCCTGAAGTCGAGCATGGCGGAGAGCGAAGTCGATTTGCCCGAGCCGGTCGCCCCGACCATCAGGATCAGGCCGCGCTTCTGCATGATCACTTCCTTCAGCACCTCCGGGACGCCGAGCGAGTCGAGCGCCGGGATCGAGCTCGGGATGTAGCGCACCACCACGGCCGGCGTGCCCTTCTGGCGGAAGGCGCTGATGCGGAAGGTGCCGACGCCTTCGTAGGCATAGGCGGTGTTGAGCTCCATCTCCTCTTCGTATTCCTTGATCTGGCGCTCGTTCAGCACCTCGTAGAGGAGCTGCTGCACCGTGGCCGCGCTCATCATGGTCTGGTTCACCGGCATCGCCATGCCGTTCAGCTTGATGTTGATCGGCGCGCCGACCGAGATGAAGATGTCGGACGCCTTCTTGTCGGCCATCACCTGGAACAGCCGCTTCATTGCAGACATGTTGCCGCCCCCCACAATCCCAAAGTACGCCTAGTTTAATCCCCCCTGAGAAGTTCGTTCAGGCTGGTTTTGGCGCGTGTCTTGGCATCTACATTTTTTACAATCACCGCGCAGTACAGGGCACAGTTGCCCGAGGGCAAAGTACCGGAAACCACCACCGAACCCGCCGGCACGCGCCCATAGAGTATCTGGCCGGTCGCGCGGTCGAAGATGCGCGTGCTACTGCCGAGGTAGACCCCCATCGACAGCACGCTGTTCTCCTCGACGATCACGCCCTCGACCACCTCGGAGCGCGCGCCGATGAAGCAGTTGTCCTCGATGATCACGGGATTCGCCTGCAGCGGCTCGAGCACGCCGCCGATGCCGACGCCGCCGGAAAGATGCACGTTCTTGCCGATCTGCGCGCAGGAGCCGACCGTCGCCCAGGTGTCCACCATGGTGCCTTCGTCGACGTAGGCGCCGATGTTGACGTACGAGGGCATCAGCACCGCATTTTTTGCTATGTAGGCGCCGCGCCGTACCATGGCCGGCGGCACCACGCGGAACCCGGCGGCCTCGAAATCGAACGCCGGCCCGAACTTGCTCGCCACCTTGTCGTAATAGCGGGTGGCGCCGCCCTCCATCACCCGGTTGTCTTCGAGCCGGAAGGAGAGCAGCACCGCCTGCTTGAGCCACTGGTGCGTGATCCACTCGCCGCCGACTTTTTCCGCCACGCGCAGCCCGCCGGCGTCGAGGCCGGCGATCGCTTCCTCCACCGCGTCGCGCAGCCCCCGCGGGGCGTTCGCCGCGTTGAGCGCCGCGCGCCCTTCCCAGGCTGCCTCGATGGTGTCCTTCGCGCTCACAGCGAAACCGCGAAGCGCATGATGCGCTCCATCGCTTCGACGCATTCCGCAAGCGGCGGCACCAGCGCTATGCGCACGTGGTTGGCGCCGGGGTTGCCCGCATCGGTTTTTCTTGCAAGGAAACTTCCCGGCAGCACGAGCACATTGTATTGGCCGTGCAGGCGGCGCGCGAACTGCGCATCGTCGATCGGCGTGCGCACCCACAGATAGAAGCCGCCGTCGGGCATCTCGCTGCGCAGCGGTTCACGCACCATGGGGAGCACGGCGCGGTACTTCTCGGCGTAGAGCCGCCGGTTCTCCTGGACATGCGCCTCGTCGCCCCACGCGGCGATGGACGCAGCCTGCACGGCGAGGCTCATGGCTGAGCCGTGGTAGGTGCGGTAGAGCAGAAATTTCTTGACCAGCTCGGCGTCGCCCGCCACGAAACCTGAGCGCATCCCCGGCGCGTTGGAGCGCTTCGAGAGACTCGAGAACGCCACCAGCCGGTCATACGAGCGCCCCAGCCGGTGCGCGGCCTGTAGGGCGCCGAGCGGCGGCTCGCCGCAGTAGATTTCCGAGTAGCACTCGTCAGCGGCAATGGCGAAGCCATGGCGATCGGAGAGCTCGAAAAGCCGGCGCCACTCCTCGAGGGGCATGACGCGCCCGCTCGGATTCGCGGGGGAGCAGGCATAGACGAGCTGCACCCCGGCCCAGCTTTCCGGGGCGCCATATATAGGCGTCGCTCCGGCGAGGAGCGCCGCCCCCTCATAGATCTGGTAGAACGGGTTGGGACAGACCACGCGCGCATCGCGCGTCGGGTCGATAACCGTCTGCGCGAAGGCGAACAACGCCTCCCGGGAACCGTTCACCGGCAGCACTTGCTTTTCCGCATCCGGCTGCGGGATGCCATAGCGGCGCGCGAGCCACTTCGCGATCGCCTGGCGCAGCTCCGGCGTCCCGGCGGTGAGCGGATAGGAAGCGAGGCCGTCGAGCGCGGCGGCGAGCGCGTCTTTAACCAGCGCCGGCGTCGGGTGCTTGGGCTCGCCGATCTGCAGATTGATCGGCCGCAGCGCCGCCGGAGGGGTGTTGCCAGCGATCAACGCGCGCAGCTTCTCGAACGGATAAGGCTGGAGCCTGGCGAGAAGCGGGTTCACCGTGCTGGCATCTCTCCGTGCCAGCCTTTCTTGCGGTGCTCGGCGATCACCGTGGTGTAGATCCCGCCGCGCACGTTGAAGCGCGCCTCCAGGCGCATGAGGCGCGGCTGCGTCGCGCGCACCAGGTCGTTCAGGATTTTGTTCGTCACGGCCTCGTGGAAAGTGCCTTCGTCGCGGTAAGACCAGATGTAGAGCTTGAGCGATTTCAGCTCGACGCAGAGCTTGTCCGGAACGTAGTCGAGTACGAGCGTCGCGAAGTCCGGCTGCCCAGTCATCGGGCAGACGCAGGTGAACTCCGGGATTTCCATGTGAATCCGGTAATCACGGCTGCGCGCCGGGTTGGGAAAAGTTTCCAGCCGCTTGCTGGGACGAGAGGGCACTGGCTCGGAAAAAACGGCCGGAAGGAAAGCGCGCAAATGTTATCATTTTCGCGTGCGTCTAACTCAAATAAAGCTGTCTGGTTTTAAGTCCTTCGTAGATCCCACAACGATTCATGTGCCGGGCCAGCTGGTCGGCGTCGTAGGGCCGAACGGCTGCGGTAAATCCAACGTCATCGACGCCGTGCGCTGGGTGCTCGGCGAGAGCCGCGCCTCCGCGCTGCGCGGCGATTCGATGCAGGACGTGATCTTCAACGGCTCGGTCAATCGCCAGGCGCTGGCGCGCGCCTCCGTCGAGCTCGCGTTCGACAACTCGCTCGGCCGCGCGGCGGGACAGTGGTCGCAATACGCCGAGATCTCGGTGAAGCGGGTGCTGCAGCGCGACGGCGAGTCGAGCTACTACATCAACGGCACGCACGTGCGCCGGCGCGACATCACCGACATGTTCCTCGGCACCGGCCTCGGGCCGCGCGCCTACGCCATCATCGAGCAGGGCATGATCTCGCGCGTCATCGAGGCCAAGCCCGAGGAATTGCGCGTGTTCCTCGAGGAAGCCGCGGGCATCTCCAAATACAAGGAGCGCCGCCGCGAGACCGAGACACGGCTCGCCGACACGCGCGAGAACCTCGCGCGCATCAGCGACATCCGGCTCGAGCTCGGCACGCAGATCGAGAAGCTCGACGCGCAGGCCCAGGTCGCGACGCGCTATCAGGAGCTGCAGGCGGACCTGCAGCTCAAGCAGCACCTGCTGTGGTATCTGCGCCGGCGCGACGCCGCCGCAGAGCGCGAGCGCCATTCCGCCGAAGTGGCGCGCGTCACCAACGAGCTCGAGGCGGAGAATGCGCAGTCGCGCTCGCTGGAGGCGCGCCTCGAGGCCGCGCGCGCGGCGCACTACCAGGCCGGCGATGCGATGAACGCGGCGCAGGGCGCGCTCTATGCCGCGAACGCCGAGGTCGCGCGCCACGAATCGGAGCTGCGCCACGCGGAGGAGACGCGCGCGCGCCTGGAGAGCCAGCACACCGAGCGGCGCACGCAGCTCGTCGCCTGGCGCGAGCAGCGCTCGCAACTCACCCAGGCGCTGCACATGTGGGCTGTGCGCGCGGGCAGCGCGAAGCAGCGCGTTGCCGAAACAAAAGACAAGCTGGAGCAGGAGAACGCGCGGCTGCCGCAGGCCGAGCAGGCGTTCCGCGCCGCGCAGGAGCGCCTCACCGAGGCGCGCAGCGTGCTCATGCAGACCGAGAGCCGCCTGCAGCTCGAGCAGGCCAACCGCGCGCACCTGCAACGGGCAGCGGAAGCGCTGACGCAGCGGCGCGAGCGCCTGGACGCCGAGCTGCAAGCGCTCGCCGAGCCCGACGCCACCGCGCTGCGCGAGCTCGAAGCGCGCATCGCGCAAATCGACGCCTCGCTCCAGGCGGCGCGCGAGACCTTCGAGGCCTTGCAGGCGCAATGCCTGGCGCTGCAGGAATCGAGCGCGCAAGCCGCAGATGCCGTCGGCATGGCGCAACGCGAGCACGCTGCTGCCGAAGCGCAGCTGTCGACCCTGCGGCAGATCCAGGCAGACACGCAGAACAATGCGCCGCTGCGCGAATGGCTCGAGCGCCACGGCCTCGCCGCGGCTGCGCAGCTCTGGCAGAAGCTGCGCATCGACGCGGGCTGGGAAACGGCAGTCGAAGCGCTGCTGCGCGAGCGCCTGCATGCGCTGCAATCGGGCGGCATCGATCGCGGCTTCACCGAGCGCCCGCCGGCAAAAGCGAGCCTCTTCGAGCCCTCGGCAGACCTGGCCGCGATGCCGGCGAGCGGCGTGCCGCTGGCGGCAAAAGTCCACGCGCTCGACGAGAGCATCCGCGGTGCGCTGGCCGACTGGCTCGCCGGGGTGTATGTCGCCGAGGGCAGCCCGAACGCCAGCGCGCGCGCGGCATTGCCGGCCGGCGCGGTGCTGGTGAACCGGGAAGGCGATCAATTCACGCGCCACACCGTGAGCCTCCACGCGCCCGATCCCGCCGACGCGGGCCTGCTCGCGCGGCAGGCCGAGATCGAGACTCTCGGCGGGCGCTGCGCCGAGCTTGCGCGCCAGCTCGAAGGCGCGCAGCGCGCCCTCGAAGAGGCCGAGAGCGAGCGCATGGCGCGCGAAGCCGCGCTCGAGGACGCGCGCCAGGAGATCGGGCGGCAGGAGAAGGCGCGGCACGACGCCCAGATCGAGCAGCTCAAGCTCGCACAGGCGCAGGAGCGTTACCAGGAGCGCAGCGCTCAGCTGCAAGCCGAGCAGAGCGAACTCGCCGCCGAAGCCGAACGGGGCCGGGAGGCGCTAGCCGCGTGCGAAAGCGCAGCGGCGAGCATCGCGGCCGAGATCGGCGCG
>DASXRW010000369.1:0-16126 GCA_036506355.1 Burkholderiales bacterium | reverse complement strand
GGCGCCTGGTAGTAGAGCAGGTAGCGCACCCAGCGGCCGATGAACGATTCGGGGCGCAGCCCGCCGCGGACGATGTCTTCCCAGATGGTGAGGGGGCACGCTATGCCGAGCAGCGCCTCGCCGGCGACGAACGCGATCGCGCCCAGGTGCGCATAGCGGAACCAGGGATTGCGCACCCATGGCCAGCCGAGCGCGGCGCCGATCCATACCGCGATCAGCCCGCCCACGATAAAGAGCACGATGCCGAAGTGGACGACGAGGATCGCGTCGGCGATCATGCCGGCAGCATGGCACAACCGCGCTTTCCGAAACTCACAGCGGAAGAGATGACGCCCGAGCAGCGCGAGGTCGCCGCGGCGATCACCGCCGGCCCGCGCGGAGAAGTGCGCGGGCCTTTCATCGCGTTGCTGCACAACCCGGGTATTGCGCGGCACCTGCAGAGCCTCGGCGAGCAGTTGCGCTGGAAAGGGAAGCTCCCGCCGCAGCTCGTCGAGCTCGCGGTCCTCATCACGGCGCGGCGCTGGACCTGCCAGCACGAATGGCTGATCCATGAGCAGCTCGCGCGCAAAGCCGGGCTCGATCCGGCCATCATCGATGCGCTGCGCGAAGAGCGCGAGCTGCCGGCCAAAGGGGACGAAGGGCTGGTCTATGCGTTTTGCCGCGATGCCCATGCCAGCGGTCGCGTAAGCGACCAGGCTTTCGAGGCGGTGCGAGCGCGTTTCGGGCTCGACGGCGCGCTCGAGCTGCTGGTGCTAAGCGGCTACTACACGATGATGGCGATGGTGCTGAACACTGCCGGGCTGCCGCTACCGCAGAACGCGCAACCGCCGCTCAAGTAAAACAAAAAGAGGTCAGAGCAATTTTCCTGAAACAGTTGTTACCGGAAAATCGCTCTGACCTCATTTCAGCCTTTCTCGCGCGGGCGCGCGGGATCGGCGATCCACTCGCTCCATGATCCCGCGTAGAGCTTGGCGCCGCGCAGGCCGGCGAGCTCCATAGCGAGCAGGTTGTGGCAAGCGGCGACGCCGGAGCCGCAGTAGTTGATCACCTCGCCCGGCGCGCGAGCGCCGAGCACCTGCTGGAACTCGCGCTTCAAATCCTCCGGCGACTTGAACCGGCCATCGCCGCGCACGTTGTCCATGTTGAAGCGGTTGAGCGCGCCGGGAATGCGGCCGGCCACCGGGTCGATCGGCTCCTGCTCGCCGCGGTAGCGCGCCGGCGCGCGCGCATCGAGCAGCAGGCGCTGGCGCGGGTTTTTCGCGATGGCGCCCACATCAACCGCCATCTCGGCGCGCACCCGGATGGGAAACGTGGTCGGCGGAAACTGGAGCACGTCGGCGCTTGCTGGCCGGCCCTCGGCCGTCCATTTGGCGAAGCCGCCGTCGAGCACTGCGACGGCGTCGTGCCCGACCCAGCGCAGCAGCCACCACAGCCGCGCAGCCATCGCCCCATTGGCGGCGTCGTAGCACACCACTTGGTCCTGCGAGCGCAGGCCCTGCCGCCCGAGCCAGGCGCCGAATGCTTCGGGCGTCGGCAGCGGATGGCGGCCATTGCTTCCGCTCTTCGGCGCGGATAGATCGCGGTCCAGGCTCGCGAAGAGCGCGCCCGGGATGTGCGCTTGGCGGTACTGCTCGCCGCCGAGCTCGGGCTTGGCGAGGTCGTGGCGGCAGTCGAAGATGCGCCACTCGCCGAGATGCGCCGCCAGCTCGGCGCTCGAGACTAAGGTGCTAAATGCCAAGGCGGCTGTGCAACCACTCGTGGAAGTGCACCTCGGCATCTTCCATCGGTGATTGGTACGGGCCGGCGTCGTCGAGGCCCTGCTCGTACAGCGCGCGGCGGCCGCGGTCGAGGCGCTTGCAGATCTCGTTGTCCTCGATCGCGGTCTCGACATAGGCCGCCTGCTGTGCGCTCACGAACTCGCGCTCGAAAAGTGCAATCTCCTCGGGGTAGTAGAACTCCACCACGTTGGTGGTGCGCGTCGGTGAGCGCGCGATGAGGTGCGAAACGATCAGGACGTTGGGATACCACTCGAAAGTGAGCCCGGGAAAATACGTCGCCCAAAGCGCGCCTTGCTTGGGCTCGCGGCCGTCGAGGTAGCTCAGGCACACGTCGTGCCATTTCTTGTAGACCGGGGTGCCGGGCCGCTCGAGGCCCGCCTTGGCGGCCACGATCTGCACCGAGTATTCATCGCCGTAGTCGACGGTGAAGTTGTTGCAGTCGGTGAAGTTGCCCAGGCCCGGGTGATAGAAATCGACGTGGTAGACCTCGAGATAGGTCTCGATGAAGGTCTTCCAGTTGATGTCGTATTCATCCACGCGCACCGAGTCGAGCACGTAGCCGCTGAAGTCCCAATCGGCGGCGGTGGTGATCTTCGCCAGGTCGCGGCGCGGGTCGCGCGGGCCGGTGAAAAGCAAGCCGTTCCAGCGAGTGAGAGGCGTCGAGTGCAGCTTCACGCACGGGCTCTCGGGGAAGTGCGGCGCGCCGAGCAGCTCGCCTTTCAGGTCATAGGTCCAGCGGTGCAGCGGGCAGACGATGTGCTCGGCGTTGCCGCGGCCTTCGAGCATGATCGCCTGGCGATGGCGGCAGACGTTCGACAGCAACCGGATTCCCTCGGCGCTGCGAACGAGCATCTTCGCGTTGTCGGTCCAGGCGAGCGTGTGGTAGTCGCCGACGTTGGGCACCATCAACTCGTGCCCGACGTAGTTCGCTCCGGCGTCGAACAGGAGCTTTTTCTCCTGCTCGAAGATCTTTGCATCGAAATACCAGGACACCGGCAGCTGAGGGCGTGCCGGCCTGATCTGGCGCAGGCTCGATATGTCCGACATTCGTTGTAAAGGTCCTAGAAAAACAGTATTTTACCCAAAGATGAGCAAGCCTTCAGGCGAGCTGTCTTTCGAGCAGGCGCTCGCGGAGCTGGAAAAAATCGTGTCGCGGATGGAAAGCGGCGAGCTGTCGCTCGAGCAGGCGCTCGCGACCCACAAGCGCGGGCTCGAGCTCGCGCGCTTCTGCCAGCAGCGGCTCGAAGCCGCGCAGCAGCAAGTCAAGGTTCTCGAAGGCGAGGTGCTGAAGCCGCTCGCCGATTCTGCCGCTAGTGAGTGACGCGGCTTTCCAGGCCTGGATGGGCGAAGTCCAGGCCCGCATGGAGAGCGCGCTCGCGCGCCTGCTGCCGCCGGCGCATGTCGCGCCCGCGCGCCTGCACGAAGCCATGCGCTACGCCGCGCTCGGCGGCGGCAAGCGCGTGCGGCCGCTCCTTAGCTTCGCCGCGGGCGAAGTGAGCGGCGCCGCGACCGAGCGGCTGGAAATTGCCGCCGCCGCGGTGGAGCTGATCCACGCCTATTCGCTCGTGCACGACGACCTGCCGTGCATGGACGACGACGTGCTGCGCCGGGGCAAGCCGACGGTGCACGTGGAATACGATGAAGCGACCGCGCTGCTCGTGGGTGATGCATTGCAGACGCTCGCGTTCCAGCTCCTCGCCGAACACCGGCTTGCGGAGGACGCGCGCGTCCAGCTCGAGATGGTGAAGCTGCTGGCGCTCGCCGCGGGCTCGCGCGGCATGGCCGGCGGCCAGCAGATCGACCTCGAGTCTACGGGCAAGACGCTCGCGCTGCCCGAGCTCGAGTTCATGCACATCCACAAGACCGGTGCGCTGATCCGTGCCGCGGTGCTCATCGGCGCGGCCTGCGGCAAGCCGCTCGACGAGCGTGAGCGTGCCGGGCTCGACCGCTACGCCAAGGCCGTGGGTCTCGCGTTCCAGGTAGTCGATGATTTGCTCGATTACGAGGGGAGTACGGCCACGCTGGGCAAGACGGCCGGCAAGGACTCCAAGCAGGGCAAGCCGACCTACGTGTCCGCCATAGGTGCGCCGCGCGCACGAGAGCTCGCCCAGGAGCTGCGCGGCGACGCCCATGCCGCGCTCGCCACGCTCGGCTCGCGCGGCGCGCGCCTCGCATCGCTCGCTGACTTCGTGGTTCTGCGAAAATTCTAGGTTCGATGGCCACCATTACCGAAGACCTGCCCTCAGGGAGAGATGCGGTTCCCTACAATCCGGCGATGTACGAGTTGCTGAAGACGATCGACGATCCGGCGCGGCTGCGCGCGCTCGAGCGCCGCCAGCTCGCGCAGCTCGCCGACGAGCTGCGCGCCTTCGTGCTCGAGTCGGTGTCGAAGACCGGCGGGCACTTGTCCTCGAACCTGGGGACGGTGGAGCTGACCATCGCGCTGCACTACGTGTTCGATACGCCCGAGGACCGCATCGTCTGGGACGTCGGGCACCAGACCTATCCGCACAAGATCCTGACCGGCCGGCGCGAGGCGATGGCGCGGCTACGCATGATCGATGGCATCTCCGGCTTTCCGCGCCGCGCCGAGTCGAAGTACGACACGTTCGGTACGGCGCACTCGTCCACGTCGATCTCAGCGGCGCTCGGCATGGCGGTCGCGGCCAAGACCAAGGGCGAGAAGCGCCGCGCGATCGCCGTGATCGGCGACGGCGCCATGTCCGCGGGCATGGCGTACGAAGCGATGAACAACGCCGGCGCGATGGACGTCGACCTGCTGGTGATCCTGAACGACAACGAGATGTCGATCTCGCCGCCGGTCGGCGCGCTCACCAACTACCTCGCGCGGCTCCTCTCCGGACGCATGTACGCGAGCGCGCGGCGCGCGAGCGAGCACCTGCTGAAGCGCGTCGGCGTGTGGGAGCTCGCGCGGCGCGCGGAGGAGCACGTCAAAGGCATGGTGACGCCGTCGACCCTGTTCGAGGAGTTCGGCTTCAACTATATCGGGCCGATCGACGGCCACGATCTGGACGCCCTGGTGCCCACGCTTGCCAATATCAAGAAGCTGAAAGGCCCGCAGTTCCTGCACGTCATCACGCGCAAGGGGCAGGGCTACAAGCTCGCCGAGGACGACCCGATCGCCTACCACGGCCCGGGCAAGTTCAATCCGGCCGAGGGCCTGCAGAAAACCGCGGGCGGACGGCCGACGTATTCGCAGATCTTCGGGCAGTGGCTGTGCGACATGGCCGAGCGCGAGCCGCGCCTGGTCGCCATCACGCCGGCGATGCGCGAGGGCTCGGGCATGGTCGAGTACTCGGAGCGCTTTCCGGAGCGCTATTTCGATGTCGGCATCGCCGAGCAGCACGCGGTGACGTTCGCCGCGGGCCTCGCCTGCGAGGGCCTGCGGCCGGTGCTCGCGATCTACTCGACGTTCCTGCAGCGCGGCTACGACCAGGTGATCCACGATGTCGCGATCCAGAACCTGCCGGTCGTGTTCGCGCTCGATCGCGGCGGACTGGTCGGCGGCGACGGCGCGACTCACAACGGCGCCTTCGACTTTGCCTACCTGCGCACGGTGCCGAATCTCACGGTGATGGCACCATCGGACGCCGAAGAGTGCCGCCAGATGCTCACCACCGCGATGAGCCTCAACTCACCTTCCGCGGTGCGCTATCCCCGCGGCGTGGCTCAGGGCGACGCGCGCAAGGAATTCAGCACGCTGCCCGTCGGCAAAGGCGAAGTGCGCCGGCAAGGCAAAGGCGTCGCGATCCTCGCCTTCGGCGCGATGCTGAAACCCGCGCTGGAAGCGGCCGAGATGCTCGATGCGAGCGTGGCGAACATGCGCTTCGTCAAGCCGCTCGACGTCGATCTTGTGAAACAGCTCGCCGACACGCATCATCTAATCGTCACTGTGGAAGAACACCAGGTGATGGGCGGGGCGGGAAGCGCAGTCTGCGAGGCGCTCGCTTCACTGAAAATCGAAAAGCGCGTCCTGTTGTTGGGGCTGCCCGACCGGTTCATCGACCACGGCGATCCCGCGCGCCTTCTCGCATCGGTGGGGCTGGATGCCGAAGGCATCGCAGCCGCGATAAAATCGGCGTTATGAAGGCACGCGACCTGCACAATATCCCTGACGTCCAAGCGACCCCGGACTCGCGCAAGCTCGCGATCGACCAGGTCGGGATCAAGGCGATCCGCCACCCGGTGCGCATCATGGAACGCTCCGGCGGCGTGCAGCACACCATCGCGCTCTTCAACATGTACGTCGGCCTGCCGCATCACTTCAAGGGCACGCACATGTCGCGCTTCGTCGAGATCCTGGAGGCCCACGAGCGCGAGATCACGGTCGACACCTTCCAGGTGATGCTGCGCGAGATGGTGGAGAAGCTCGAGGCGGAGGAGGGACGCATCGAGATGGCGTTTCCCTACTTCATCGAGAAAAAGGCCCCGGTGTCGGGCGTGAAGAGCCTGATGGACTACGAGGTGGTGTTCACCGCCGAGGTGAAGAAGAAGCGCCAGCGTTTCACCATGAAGGTGCTGGTGCCGGTGACGAGCCTGTGCCCCTGCTCGAAGAAGATCTCGGAGCGCGGCGCGCACAACCAGCGCTCGCACGTCACGGTCACGGCGCGCACCAACGACTTCGTCTGGATCGAGGAGATCGTCGATCTCATCGAGAAGCAGGCGTCGAGCGAGCTCTACGGCCTGCTCAAGCGCCCCGACGAGAAGTACGTCACCGAGCGCGCCTACGACAATCCCAAGTTCGTCGAGGACCTGGTGCGCGACGTGGCGGCGGTGCTGAATCTGGATGAGCGCGTCGAGGCCTACGTGGTCGAGTCGGAGAACTTCGAGTCGATCCACAACCACAGCGCCTACGCGTTGATCGAGAGAGACAAGAGGTCGTGAACTGCGGCGCTCGCTAGCGCTGTTTCTCGCCCTGCTGGGCATGAGCTCCTCCGACGCCCAGGATTTCGCTGCCTCGCGCAGCCGCATGGTGGCCGAGGTCGAGGCGATGTATGCCGAGACCCAGCGCGAGACCGGCTTTGCCGCGATGTCGCCCGCCGTGCGTGCCGCGCTCGGCAAAGTCGAGCGTCACCGCCTCGTGCCGCGCGAGCAGCAAAGCGCGTCCTACGCGAACCGGCCGCTGCCGATCGGCAGCGGCCAGACCATCTCGCAGCCTTACATCGTCGCGCTGTCCACCGATTTGCTGGCGCCCAAACCAGACCACGTCGTGCTGGAAGTCGGCACCGGCTCGGGTTACCAGGCGGCCGTGCTCGCCGAAGTGGTCAAGCAGGTGTACACGATCGAGCTGATCGACAGCCTCGGGCGAACCGCGGCGCAGCGCCTTGCGGAGATGGGCTACCGCAATGTCGAGGTGCGGATCGGCGACGGCTACGCCGGCTGGCCGGAAAGAGCGCCGTTCGACGGCATCGTGGTCACCGCCGCCGCGCCGCGCATTCCGCCGGCGCTCGTCGCGCAGTTGAAGCCCGGCGGCCGCATGGTGATCCCGGTCGGCGGCGACGGCTTCATCCAGTACCTGAAGCTCGTCGTGCGGCGGCAGGACGGCGGCTATGACGAGCGCGAGGTGATCCCGGTGCGATTCGTGCCCCTGGTGCCGGGCAAGCGGTAAGACGCGGCTAGAAGCGCTGGATCAGCGTCATCCTCGCGCCGTCGCGCTGCATCTCGAGGCGGTTGAGGAAGCTCATGCCGAGCAGCGCCTGGTCGAGCCCGTTCTCGTGCACCAGGCCGTCGACGTTGTGCAGCTCGATGCCACCGATCCTCACGGTATCGAGCTTCACCAGATACGCCGGCGCCGTGCCGTTGGCGGTCTGCGTCAGGCCGCGCCGGCCGCTGCGGTAGTCGATCCCCAGCCGCTCGGCATCGCGCCGCGGCAGCGACACGAATGTCGCGCCGGTGTCGACCACGAAGCGCACCGGAATGCCGTTGACCGCGCCGTCGGCGAAGAAGTGGCCGCGCGCATCCGCAGCGAGGGTGGCGCTTTCCCGGCTCGCCGCCACTTGGCGGCCGCGGTAGTGCTGGCCGCGCTCGAGCACGCGCTTCCTGCCGTCGATCTCGACCGTGGCACGATCGTGCTCGACCGCGAGCACCGTGATGCCGCGCCAGCTCTGGCCGACCTTGACGGTCTTCGGCTCGCCGCCGTCGAGCGCGAGCACCGCAGCCTTGTCGCCGATCACGCCGACCAGCGCGACCTCGGCCCCAATGGCCACATTCGCGGCCGCAGCGGCGGCGAGGGCGAGGCAAAGGCAAATAAAATGGCGCATATGAAAGCGGTCGCTATTTTCAGGGCGTCTTCGACCGAGGGACCGGGCTATTTTGCCACCTATCTCGAGCGCCGCTCAATTCCGTGGCAGCTGGTCAAGCTCGACGCGGGCGAGCCGGTGCCGCGCGACGCGCGCCGGTTCTCCGGCCTCGTCTTCATGGGCGGGCCGATGAGCGTGAACGACGAGCTCGCGTGGATTCGCCCGGCGCTTGAGCTCGCGCGCGACGCCGTGCGCAAGGACGTGCCGTTGCTCGGCCATTGCCTCGGCGGGCAGCTCATCGCCAAGGCGCTGGGCGGCGCGGTGCGCGCCGCGCCGGTGAAGGAGATCGGCTGGGGCGAGGTGCGCGTCGCCGACAACGAGGTGGCGCGCGAATGGCTCGGCGGGCTGCAGGCCTTCGAATCGTTCCACTGGCACGGCGAGACCTTCAGCATCCCACCAGGGGCGACGCGCGTGATGCAGAACGTGCATTGCGAGAACCAGGGCTTCGCGCTCGGCCGCCATTTCGGCATGCAATGCCACGTCGAGATGACCGAGGAGCTGATCACGAGCTGGCTCGCGAGCGGCGCCGACGAGATCCGCGCGAGCGCGGCGAGCCCTGCCGTGCAGGATCCGCAGGAGATTACCCGCGAGATGCAGCCGCGCCTCGCGGCGCTGAACGACGTCGCGAACCGGATCTACGACCGCTGGATTGAAGGCCTCAGTCGCGCTCAGCCATTGACGTAGTTCTGTGCCCGGCCTGCTGGCGGATGCGCAAAAGGGACGCTGCACCATCGTCACCCGGCATGGCCGCGCCATAGCCGCCATCGTGCCGGTTGAGCGCGCCTCCGGCATGGCCCGGCAGAAGCCCCTGTCGGCGCTCGCGGGTTCGGGGAAGGGGCTTTGGGGCAAAGACAGCGCGAAGACATTGCGCCGCCTGCGCGACGAGTGGAACCGCTAGACGTCTCCCGGTTGCCCGATCAGGCGCTCGTGCTGGTGGACTCGGCCCCGATCATTTACGTGTTGGAAGCACACGCGCGGTTCGCTCGCCGATTCCAACCCCTGTTTGACCGACAGGCGGCGGGCGAGATTGCTTTCGCCGTGACGACGATCACCCTCGCCGAGGTGCTCGCCGGACCGCTCGCGGCCGGGGAAGAGGCGCTTGCCAAACGCTATCGCGCGGCGATGGAATCCTGGAGCGTCATCGACCTCACCATCGACATCGCGGAGAGCGCCGCGCGCTTGCGCGCTGCGTTGAAGCTCGAGCTCGCGGATGCCATTCAATTGGCGAGTGCCATCGCCGCCAACGCCGACGCGCTGGTTTCTCCAGGGTTACGGCGTTGCCGGTGCTCAACTGAAGACGGCAGGGGTCTGACCGGGTCTGACCCCAATTTGTGTTCAGTCTCGGAAGTTGATGTACTGCAGCGGAATGTCGGCGACCGATTTCTTCACCAATTGGATCGCGGCCTGCAGGTCGTCCTTCTTCGCACCAGAGATCCGTACCGCGTCGCCCTGGATCGAGGCGGCGACCTTCAGCTTCGCGTCCTTGATGAGCTTCTGGATCTGCTTCGCCTTGTCCTGCGCGATGCCGACCTTCACCGTGATCGGCCGCTTCACCTTGTCGCCCGAGATTTTCTCCAGCGTGCCCGGTTCGAGCGAGCGCACATCCACGTTGCGCTTGGCGAGCCGCGCGCGCAGCACGTCGGTGACCTGGCCGAGCTTGAACTCGTCGTCGGCGTAGACCGTCAGCACGAGCTCGTTCTGTTCAACCCGGGCGTCCGAGCCCTTGAAGTCGAAGCGGTTGGTGATCTCCTTGTTCGTCTGCTCGACCGCGTTCTTCACTTCCTGGCGGTCGACCTGGGAAACGATGTCGAAGGAGGCCATGGCTACTGCGCCTTGATGCCCGCGGCGCGCATCACCGCGCCGAGGGTGGTGTATTCCTCGCGCAGGAACGCGTCAAACTCGGCGGGCGACATCGACATCGCCTCGGCGCCGAGCTTGGCGAGCCGGTCCTGCATGTCCGGCGCGGCGAGCGCCTTTTGCGTCTCGCTATTGAGCTTGGCGAGCACCTCGCGCGGCGTGCCGGCGGGCGCGAGCATGCCGACCCAGAAATTGAATTCGCCCTTCGGATAGCCGGCTTCGGCGATGGTCGGCACCTCGGGCAAGGCCGGCGAGCGCTTGCCGGTGCTCACCGCGAGGGCGAGGAGCTGGCCGGAGCGGATCTGGCCCATCGCGGTGGTGAGCGGCGTCCAGGTGAAATGCGTGCGCCCGGCGATGGTCTCCGTGACGGATTCAGGTGAGCCCTTGAGCGGCACGTGCGGCGCCTCGATACCCGCGGCCATGCGGAATTTTTCGGCGCTGATGTGCGCCGCGCTACCGGTGCCGGCGGTGGCGTAGTTCAGCTGGCCGGGCTTGGCCTTCGCCATGTCGACCAGCTCTTTCGCGGTGCGCGCGCCGAGCGAAGGCGACACCACCAGCACCGAGGGCTGGCCGGCGAGCGGCGTCACGCCGGCGAAATCCTTGAGCGTGTCGTACGGCAGGTTGGCGTAGAGCACCGGGTTCACCACGTGGCCGGTGGAAACGACGGCGAGCGTGTAGCCGTCGGCCGGCGACTTGGCGAGCGCGGCGATGCCGATCGTGCCGCCCGCGCCCGGACGGTTTTCGACCACCACCGGCTGGCCGAGCGCGGTGGCGAGCTTGTCGGCGACGGGCCGCGCCATGGTGTCGGTGGCCGATCCCGGCGTGAAGGGCACGATGATGCGGATCGGCTTGGCCGGATAGGGCTGCGCGAACGCAGCGCACGCGGCAGCGGCGAGACAGGCGGCGAACAAACGTTTCATGCGAGGCTCCTCTTCAACGCAGGTTCAGGCGCTGCAGCTCCTCGATCCAGCGCAGCGTGACGCTGCGCAGCCACTCCACATCCTCGGGTCCGTTGTGATTGGTATAGATCGCCAGGTTCAGCGCCTTGCCGCGGATCAGCATCAGCGTGCTGCTCGAAAGGAGATACCGCGGCGGCTCCCTCGAGCGCGGCGGATCGGGCAGCCGCGCGCCCTGCACCACGGAGACCACGTCCTGTTCCTTGCGAAGCTCGCCAAGCAGGCTCACCTTGCCGCGCGGCTGCGCGTCGAGGTAGGGGCGCAGTTCCGCCTTCGGATCGGGCAGCGGCCCGAGCTCGCGCAGCGAGTCCGCGACCAGGCCGCGGAAGGCAGCGAGCGTGACGCGCGCGGTTTGGAGCTCCCTTGGCGTCACGGCGATGACATAGCGGCGCAGCTCGAGCGAATCGCCGACGGTGAAGCGGCGCACGTCGCCGTCCTCGAGCGCGAAGAGCAGGATCCGATTGGAGGCCGAGGTGAGCGCCTCGGCGAGATCCAGCAGCCGCGGCGAGCCGGTCGCCTGCACGTCGGAGAAGCCCGGCGGCGCATCGAGCGCCAGGCGCGTGTCGCCGAGCTGGACCGCAAACGGCGCTGCGACAGCGCCTTTGATAACGAGAGCGGCAGCGAGCAATAGGAGGATGCGCACGCGGCGGCATTCTAGCGGCTTGCGCCGAATCACTTATGATTGGCCTTTGCGGAGCACATCGGTTGGCGAAGATACTCGACAAGCTTCCCAAGGATGAGAAGGTCGGCATCGCGTTCTCCGGCGGCTTGGACACGAGCGCAGCCGTGCGCTGGATGCGGGCGAACGGCGCGATCCCCTATGCGTATACGGCGAATCTCGGCCAGCCCGACGAGGCCGATTACGAGGATATCCCGCGCAAGGCGCTTGCCTACGGCGCGGAAAAGGCGCGACTCATCGAGTGCCGGCCGCAGCTGGTCGCCGAAGGCATCGCCGCGATCCAGTGCGGCGCCTTCCATATTTCGACAGCGGGCACCACGTACTTCAACACCACGCCGCTCGGCCGGGCGGTCACCGGGACGCTGCTGGTCGTCGCCATGCGCGCAGACGGCGTCGACATCTGGAGCGACGGCAGCACGTACAAGGGGAACGACATCGAGCGGTTTTACCGCTACGGTCTGCTCGCCAACCCAGCATTGCGCATCTACAAGCCGTGGCTCGACCAGCGCTTTATCGACGAGCTGGGCGGGCGCAAGGAGATGTCCGAGTATCTGGCAGGCGCCGGCTTGGAATACAAGATGAGTGCCGACAAGGCCTACTCCACTGATGCCAACATCCTCGGCGCTACGCACGAAGCCAAGGACCTCGAGTTTCTCGACAAAGGCATGGCCATCGTGACGCCCATCATGGGCATCGCCTTCTGGCGTGAAGATGTCGCGATCAAGCCCGAGCGCGTAGCCGTGCGCTTCGAGGACGGCGTGCCCGTGGCGCTGAACGGACAGCACTTCAGCGACGCTGTCGCGCTCCTCGCGGAGGCCAACGCCATCGGCGGGCGGCACGGCCTCGGCATGTCCGATCAGATCGAGAACCGCATCATCGAGGCGAAGAGCCGCGGCATCTACGAAGCGCCGGGCATGGCGCTGCTGCACATCGCCTACGAGCGGCTGATCACCGGCATCCACAACGAGGACACCATCGAGCAGTACCGCATGAACGGCCGGCGTCTCGGCCGGTTTCTCTATCAGGGACGCTGGTTCGACCCACAGGCCATGATGCTGCGCGAGACGGCGCAGCGCTGGGTCGCAAGCGCCGTTACCGGAGAGGTGACGCTCGAGCTTCGCCGCGGGAACGACTACTCGATCCTCGAC
Source organism: Burkholderiales bacterium (assembly GCA_036506355.1). Classification (GTDB taxonomy): domain Bacteria; phylum Pseudomonadota; class Gammaproteobacteria; order Burkholderiales; family SG8-39; genus SCGC-AG-212-J23. The sequence goes on along the minus strand of DASXRW010000369.1, from coordinate 3,388 downwards.
ACGCTCAGCCCGAACCTCACTTACAAGCCCGAGCGTCTGACGATGGAGAAGGGCGAAGACGTGTTCTTTGCGCCGGCCGATCGCATCGGCCAGCTCACGCTGCGAAACCTCGACATCAGCGATACGCGCCAGAAGCTGCAAATCTACGGGGAGGCGGGGCTACTGGGCGATGCCGCGACCGGTGCCGTTCCGTTGCTCCAATCGCCGCAGCCGAAGAAGAAGCGCTAGCCCGGCACGCTTCCGAGCACCAGGAACTCGAGCAGCGCCTTCTGCGTGTGCAGGCGGTTCTCGGCTTCATCCCACACCACGCTACTCGGGCCGTCGATCACCTCGGCGGCGACCTCCTCGCCGCGGTGCGCCGGCAGGCAGTGCATGAAGAGCGCTTCCTTGCCCGCGGCTTTCATCATCTCGGCGTCGACCTGCCAGTCGTGGAAGTCGCGCTTGCGTTCCTCGTTCTCGGACTCGAAGCCCATCGAGGTCCACACGTCGGTGGTGACGAGGTCGGCGCCCTTCGCCGCGGCCATCGGGTCGCGGAAAGTGGCGCAGTTCTTGTTGCGCCGCTCCGGCTCGATCTCGTAGCCCGGCGGCGTCGACACGTGCAGCTTGAAGTCGAAGATCTCGGCGGCCTGCAGCCAGGTGTTGCAGACGTTGTTCGAGTCGCCGATCCAGGCCACGGTGCGGCCGCGGATCGCGCCGCGCTGCTCGATGTAGGTGTAGATGTCGGCGAGGATCTGGCAGGGGTGGTACTCGTCGGTGAGGCCGTTGATCACCGGCACGCGCGAGTTGCGCGCGAAGCGCTCGATGATGTCCTGCTCGAAGGTGCGTACCATGATGACGTCGCACATGCGCGAGATCACCTGCGCGGCGTCCTCCACCGGCTCGCCGCGCCCGAGCTGCGAATCGCGCGTATAGAGATAGATGGCGGCGCCGCCCAGCTGGTGCATGCCCGACTCGAAGGACATGCGGGTGCGGGTGGAGGGTTTCTCGAAGATCATCGCGAGCGTGCGGTCTTCCAGCGGCCAGTAGCGCTCGTAGCGCTTGAACTTGTTCTTGATCGCCTTGGTGCGCGCGAAGAGATACTCGTGCTCCTCGCGCGAGAAATCCTTGAACTGCAGGAAGTGCCGCAGCGGCGGCTTGGGCTGCGGCACTAGGCGGCGACGCGCTTCTCCAGGAAGCGCTGCATCAGCGGCGCGAGGCGTTCGACCACCATGCGGCCTTCGGCCTCGTTCATCACGAGCGGTGGCAGCATGCGGATGACGTTGTCTGCCGTGACGTTGATCACCAGGCCGGCGTCGAGTGCCTGCTTCACCAGCTCGCCGCAGGGTCGCGCCAGCTCGATGCCGATCATCAGACCCATGCCACGCACCTCCGCCACGCCCTCGGTGCGCGGCAGGCTCGCGCGGATCAGGTCGCCCACGCGCACAGCGTTCGCGAGCAGCCCTTCTTCCTTGATCGTGTCGATCGTGGTGCGCACTGCGGTCATGGCGAGCGGATTGCCGCCGAAAGTGGAGCCGTGGTTGCCGGGCTTGAACACGCCCTTGGCGCGTCCGCCGACCACGCAGGCACCTACCGCGATGCCCGAGCCCAAGCCCTTGGCGAGCGGCACGACGTCGGGCAGGAAGCCCGCGTGCTGATAGACGAACCATTTTCCGGTGCGACCCAGGCCGCACTGCACCTCATCGGAGATGAAGAGCCACTGCTTGCGCTCGCAGAGCTCGTAGAGCCCGCGCAGATAGTCCAGGCGCGAGACGTTGATGCCGCCTTCGCCCTGGATCGGCTCGATGAACACCGCCACCACGTTCTTGTTGTGCTCGGCGACCGTGCGTACGGCTTCCAGGTCGTTTAGCGGCACGCGCACGAAGCCCGAAACGAGCGGCTCGAAGCCCGCCTGCACCTTGCGGCTCCCCGTCGCCGAGAGCGTGGCGAGCGAGCGGCCGTGGAAGGCCTTCTCCATCACCACGATCGCCGGCTCGGCGATGCCGCGCTCGTGGCCGTACTTGCGCGCGACCTTGATCGCCGCCTCGTTGGCTTCCAGTCCCGAGTTGCAGAAGAACACCTCGTCTAAGCCCGTGATCTCGGCAATGCGGTCGGCCGCCGCCTCCTGGTCGGGGATGCGCCAGAGATTCGAGGTGTGGATCACGCCCGAGTTGATGCGCGCCGAAAGCGCGCGCGTCAGCTTCGGATGCGCGTAGCCGAGCGTGTTGACCGCGATGCCGGCGAGCGCATCGAGGTACTTCCTGCCTTCCTCGTCCCAGAGCCAGACGCCTTCGCCGCGAACGAAGGCGACCGGCTGGCGGGCATAGGTGTTCATCACATGGGACATGCCGAGCTCCCCCTAAATGCAAAACGGCGGCACAGGCCGCCGTTCGGAAAATCCTAGCAAGAAAAACGTGGTCTGTCCCTGATTTCTTCAGGCAAGACGCCTGAGGCCTTTCTCCTCTGCGGGCTTCAGCACCCGGATGCAGGGCAGGTAGCCCTCGTGCACCACACCGTGCATCTCCATGCGCCGGGTCGAGCGCAGAAGATTGCCGAGGTAATCGGCGATCTTCGAAGTGATCACCTGGCCGGGAACCAGCACCGGGATGCCAGGCGGATAGGGCACGATCTGGTCGGCGCACACGCAGCCCAGGAGCCTGCGGTTCACGCGCTCGCGCTCGTCGAACACCGGCAGCAGCTCGCCGCCGCAGTAATAGGCGTCGCGCGGCAGGTAGCGCAGCCGGGTGAAGCCCGGCATGTCGGGCGTCTGCACCAGGCGCCGCGGCGGCCGGCCCTGGCGGGCGATGCGCATCAGCGCGTCGTACAGGCGCGAAACCTTGGAGCGGGTGGTGCCGATGGTGAGAAGCAAGGTCAGCGTATTGAAAGTCGATTTCTCGACCTGGATGTTGTAGCGCTCGAAGAGCTCCTTCTGCAGGTCTTCCACCGTGTAGCCGCAGCCCGAGATGTCGATCGTCACCTTGGTCGGGTCGAGCAGGATGCCGTCCGCCGTGACCTGCGGCGGCAGCAGGTCCTCGAGCTCGAGCACGCGGAACACCTTGGTCGAGTTGATGAGGCTCCTCACCTCCTTGGCCAATTCGAGCGTGCGCGTAAGCAGCTTGTAGCCTTCCATCACCGCCTGCTTGCGCGCGATGTCGAGGCTGGCGATCAGCCCGTACTGGGGACTGGTCGAGGTGTGCATGTTGAAGTTTTCGCGGAACAGATGCTCGCGGAAGTCGGGATCGTTGACGTGGATCATCGACGCCTGCGAGAAGGCCGACAACACCTTGTGCGTCGATTGCGTGGCGTAGTCGGCGCCGGCCTCGAGCGCGGTGGGGCGAAATTGCGGATGGAAGCGCGCGAAGCCGTACCACGCCTCGTCGATGATCACCTTGATGCCGCGGCCGTGCGCCGC
>DASXRW010000368.1:0-2975 GCA_036506355.1 Burkholderiales bacterium | reverse complement strand
GGATGAATCTCTTCGACCTCAAGGGGAAGGCCGCGCTCGTCACGGGCGGCAACGGCGGCATCGGCCTTGGCATGGCGCAGGGTCTCGCGGCCGCGGGCGCCAAGGTGGCAATCGCCGGGCGCGATGCGAGCAAGAACGCGGCCGCGGTGAAACAGCTCGGAGCCGGCGCGATTGCCATCGTCGCGGATGTGACCGACGAGGGAGCGTGCCGCGGCATGGTCGACCAAGCGGCAGCGAAGCTGGGACGGCTGGACATCCTCGTCAACAACGCCGGCATCAACATCCGCAAGCGCCCCGAGGAATACAGTCTCGAGGAATGGCACCGCGTGCTCGAGGCGAACCTCACGAGCGCGTTCGTCGCCTCGCAGGCCGCCTATCCCCACCTGCAGCGCGCCGGCGGCGGCAAGATCGTCAACATCGGCTCGATGATGTCGCTCTTCGGCGCCTCGTTCGTCGCGCCCTACGGCGCGAGCAAGGGCGGCATCGTGCAGCTCACGCGCGCGCTCGCCTGCGCCTGGGCGAAGGACCGCATCCAGGTCAACGCGGTGCTGCCGGGCTGGATCGACACTGCGCTCACGCGCCGCGCGCGCGAGGAAGTCGCCGGGCTGCACGAGCGGGTGCTGGCGCGCACGCCCGCGGGACGCTGGGGCGCGCCCGAGGATCTCGCCGGCATCGCGGTGTTCCTCTGCTCCGCCGCGTCGGACTTCGTGAGCGGGACCGCTATTCCCGTCGACGGGGGCTACGCGGTGCAGGGATGAAGAGGTTCTTGCGCATCGCGGCCTGAACCGCCGCGGTGCCGAGGAAATCCAGGAACGCCTGCGCCGCGGCGCGCTTCGCCGCGCCGGACATCACCGCGGCCGCGAACACGCTCGACTTCTGCAGCTCGTCGGGCAGCGGTCCGACGATGTCGATGCCGGGCACTGGCGCGAGCTCGCAGAGTAGCTGCGCGCCGAGCTCGGCCTCGCCGCGCGCGATCGCCGCCCCCACCGGTCCCTTCTCCACGATCACGCGCTTCTTAAGGCGATCGGCGATGCCCAGGCGCTCGAGCAGCTGCGCGAAGTAGATGCCGCTCGCCCCCATGCGCGAATGCGCCACGGAGCTCGCATCGAGCAATGCGCGCTTGAGCGCATCCACCGTGCGGATGTCGGGCTGCGCGGCGCCCTTTGGCACGGCGAGCCCTACGCCCGAACTGCCGAGCTCGACGCGGCTAGCAGCTACGACCTTGCCCTGCCGCGCGAGCTCGTCGATGCCCTCGAGGGTAAGGATCACGACGTCGGCGCTTTCGCCTTCGGCGATCGACTTGAGCAGCGCCTGCGTGGCATGAAAGCGCGCCTGGAGCTGCGGCGCGGTCGCGTCGAGCACGCCCTTCATGGCAAGCGTGCTCAATATGGACACGTCGCTAAAAGCTGGTTTCGAGCGAGAGGTAGATGTAATTGGAGCCTCCGTTCACGTTGCCGAGCAGCTCGGACTTGCCGAACGCGCCCGAGCGGTGCGACGCGCCGATGCCGAGATAGGTCTCGCGCCCGACGCGCACGTCGAAGCTCGGATCGAGGTAGTTGAGCAGCTTCCAGTTGCCGCGGCCGCGCCGGCCCTGGTCGTGCAGCTCCATCTGCGCGATCTGCTCCGAGTACGACAGGCCGCTGCCGATGGCGAGGCGCGTACGCACCCAGCGATCCCACGGAAAGCCATACCAATAGGCCTTGAAGAAGGCCATCACCGACCAGAAGTCGTCCTGGTAGCTCTTCTCGAACTGGCGCTGGATGCCGACGAAGCCGGCGAGGTCGACCGGCCAGCCGCCCGCGCGCTCGATGAGCTTGCGCCCGACGTGCAGCGCCGCGATGTCGGTGTTGTCGACCGTGTGCCGCGTGGTGCAGTTGAGCCGCACGATCTGCAGCACGTCGCAGTCGCTCGAGTTGCCGTAAAGCGCCTTCACGATCACCGGCCGAGACGATGGTGCCCAGCGCCGCTGCTGGGGGGAGAAATCGTAGAGGAAGCCGAAGAACGCTTCGCCCTGCAGGCCGTTCTGCGCGAGCGGGCTGCCGGTGATCTCGCTCGAGCGGCGCGTCGCGGTGAGGCCGCCGAGCAGGTTCCAGCTTTCGGTGATCGCATAGCTCGCGTAGAGCGCGGCTTGCGCGTCGATGCCGGCGCCGGCGCGGTAATCGGCGGTGCCATAGTAGTAGTCGTTGAGCTTGGCGTTGCGCCAGGCCACTACCAGGTGCGGACGGATCGTCAGCCGGCCGCGCTGCCATTCGTTCCAGTAGCCGGCGCGCAGCTCCGTGCCTTCGGAGCTGTGGCTCGCGTCACGCAGCAGCTCGACATAAGGCGTGCCCCAGCTCATGCGGCGGCGCAGGCTCGCGCCGGCATCGAAGCCCGGCTCGCGCGGTGCGAGTCCGCTCGTACTCTCGGGCCGGCGGTCGTGCGTGAAGCCCTCGAAGCGGTAGCGCAGGAAGAGGTCCGCGCGCCAGTCGTCCTGCTTGAATTTCAGCCCGAGGCGCGTGCCGTGCAGATAGGCGCGTTCGCCCTCATATAAATAGAGCGGCAAATGGTCGGCACCGCGCTCGGCGCCGCGATAGGTCGCGCGCTCGTAGCCCAGCACATAGCCGACCGCGGCGCCGCCGACAGGTAATACGTCACTAAACGGGTCGCTCGAAGCGAAGACTGACGACGCCGCAAGCGCGCCGGCGAGTGCAAGCGGATATGCGGCCCGGTAGACTTGACCCACCCTTGTTCCTCTTCTTCTTTATGCGCGCCAATCTTAGTTGGATTCTTCTCGCCGCCCCATTGCTGGTTCACGCCGCCGAGCCGCTGAAGTTGCAGCGCGCGCCGCTGCCGAATCCGCCGTGGCCGGCGGGCGATGAGCGCGGCATGGCGAACCAGATCGGCGCCGCGACCTGGGGACGCTGCGCCTGGCACCTGACACTGCCCGGCGCGCAGTCCTACGAGCTCTCGCAGATCCGCTCGAACACCATGCCGCT
>DASXRW010000367.1:0-15537 GCA_036506355.1 Burkholderiales bacterium | reverse complement strand
ACGGCCGAAGTCTTCGACAGCCAGGGGCTCGACCCCGACACCATCGTCGAGCAGGCGCGCGGCATCCTCGAGGATGTGACCTTGTCCGCATGGAAGGTCGGCTTCCTCGGCTCGGCCGAAGGCGTGAGCGCGGTGGCCGAGATCATCTCGGACTACCCCGACGTGCCGCTGGTGGCCTACCTGCCCTCCTTGAGCTGGATCGACGACGACGAGCTGCAGCCTTACCTCGACGCCTTCCGCGAGCTGATCCTGCCGGCTGCCGAGGTGCTGATCGGCAACCACAAGACGCTGACCGACTTCCTGCTGCCCGAATGGGACAGCGAGCGCCCGGCATCGGCGCGCGAGCTGGCGGTGGCCGCGGCCGAGCACGGCACGCGCTTCGTGCTGGTGACCGGCATCGCACTGGCCGCCAAGGGCACCGAGCAGTACATCGACAACGTGCTCGCGTCGCCGCAGGGCGCACTGACCGGCGAGAAGTTCGAGCGCTTCGAGGCCGCCTTCGTCGGCGCCGGCGACACGCTTTCGGCGGCGCTCGCGGCGCTGCTGGCCGCCGGCAGCGATCTGCAGGCCGCCGTCGGCGAGGCGCTGACCTTCCTCGACAACAGCCTCGATGCCGGCTTCCGCCCGGGCATGGGCAACATCGTGCCCGACCGCTTCTTCTGGGCGCTGCCGCCGGCTGAAGAAGGTGAAGCCGTCGAGGGCGAGCAGGCCGAGCCGCCCGCGGAAGGCGGCGACGAGCCCAAGGGGGGAGTGCCGCGCCGTGTCCACTAACGAAGAGCTCTTCGCGCGCGCGCAGCGGGTCATCCCCGGCGGCGTGAATTCGCCGGTGCGCGCCTTCCGCGCCGTGGGCGGCACGCCGCGCTTCTTCGAGCGCGCCTCGGGCGCGTACCTGTGGGACGCCGAAGGCCGCCGCTACCTCGACTACGTCGGCTCCTGGGGGCCGATGGTCCTCGGCCACACGCACCCCGCGGTCGTGTCCGCCGTGCAGGCCGCGGCGGCGCGGGCGCTTTCCTACGGCGCGCCGACAGCGGAGGAGACGCAGCTTGCGGAACGCCTTTGCGAGCTCTTGCCTTCGCTCGAGCGCGTGCGGCTCGTATCCTCGGGCACCGAGGCGACCATGACCGCGATCCGATTGGCCCGTGGCTTCACCGGACGCAAGCTGATCGTGAAGTTCGAAGGCTGCTATCACGGCCATGCCGACGCTCTTCTGGTCAAGGCCGGATCGGGCGCCCTCACCTTCGGCAACCCGAGTTCGGCCGGCGTGCCCGAGGAGACCGCGGCGCATACCCTGGTGCTCGACTACAACGATGCGGCCCAGTTGAGCGCCGTATTCAAAGACCGCGGCGCCGAGATCGCGGGCGTCATCGTCGAGCCGGTGGCGGGCAACATGAATCTCGTGCTGCCCGCGCCGGGCTTCCTCGAGCGGCTGCGCGAGCTGTGCACGCAGAGCGGCGCCCTCCTCATCTTCGACGAGGTGATGACCGGCTTTCGCGTCGCGCTCGGCGGGGCGCAGGCGCGCTATGGCATCCGCCCGGACCTCACCACGCTTGGCAAGGTGATCGGCGGCGGGCTGCCGCTCGGCGCGCTCGGCGGCAGGCGCGAGGTGATGGAAAAGCTCGCCCCGCTCGGTCCGGTGTACCAGGCGGGCACGCTCTCGGGCAATCCGATCGCCGTGGCGGCGGGCCTCGCGACGCTGCAGCTGGTGGTGCAACCGCGCCTGCTCGAGCGCATCGAGGCCACCGCGAAGACGCTCACTGACGGTTTGGTAAATGAAGCGCGCAAAGCGGGGGTCACGTTCTCGTCGCAATCGATCGGCAGCATGTTCGGCATTTACTTCCGCGACGCGCCGCCCAGGAGCTTCGCCGAAGTCATGCAATGCGATCGCGAGCGCTTCAACCGTTTCTTCCATGCGATGCTCGAGCAAGGCGTGTATCTCGCGCCCTCGGCCTACGAAGCGGGCTTCGTTTCGGCGGCGCACGGCGCGGCGCAGATCGATGCCACGCTTGCGGCCGCGCGCGCCGCGTTCGCGAAGCTCGGGTAACTGGAACAAACTGAAACAAACTTTGCGCGGGGTTGCCGGTCAAACCGGAACCAAGATGACCATTCCGATTAGAGAACTCTCGCGGGCCGAGCGCCCCGCTTTGCGCAGCCATTTCCTCGCCCTCGGACCGCAGGACCGGCGCCTGCGCTTCGGCACGCCGCTCGGCAACCACGCGGTGCACGCGTACATCGAGCGCATGGATTTCGCGCACGACGCGGTGTTCGCAGTGGCGGACGATGAGCTGAAGCTGCTCGGCGTCGCGCATCTGGCGCGCGGCGACGGCCATGCCGAGCTCGGTGTTTCCGTGCTCGAGGGCCACCGCGGCCGCGGCGTGGGCGGCGCGCTGCTCGAGCGCGCTCACCTGCATGCCCGCAACTGGGGCGTGCATGCCCTCTTCATGCACTGCCTGACGGAGAACGCGGCGATGATGCGCCTCGCGCGCCGGCAGAACATGGACATCGTCGCCGAGGCCGGCGAAGCGGACGCGTGGCTCAAGCTGCCGCCGGCCGACGCGGCGAGTCATTTCGGCGCGGTGTTCGCCCAGCGCGTGGCGCTCTTCGACTACGCGTTGAAATCACAGCTCGCCGCGGCGCGGCGGCTCGCCGGGGCGCTTACACCAGGAACAGCGTCGCGAGACCCAGGAAGATAAAAAAGCCGCCCGAGTCGGTGCAAGCGGTGATCAGCACCGACGAGCCGACCGCCGGGTCGCGCCCGACGCGCTCGCGCAGCCAGGGGATCGCGACGCCCATGAGGGCGGCGAGGACGAGGTTCAATACCATGGCGAGCGCCATGACGCCGCCGAGGGCCACGTTACCGTAGAACGCATAGGCGACGAACCCAAGCAGCGTTCCCCACACCACGCCGTTGAGGAGCGCGACGCCGATTTCTTTCAGCAGCAACTGCCGCCAGTAGCTACCCTGGATCTGGCCCAGGGCAAGTGCCCGCACGATCATGGTGATGGTCTGGTTGCCGGAGTTGCCGCCGACCCCGGCGACGATCGGCATCAGGGCCGCGAGCGCGACCAGCCGCTCGATGGATCCTTCGAATAGGCCGATCACCCTGGATGCGATGAAAGCGGTCACCAGGTTCACGGCGAGCCAGGACCAGCGGTTCTTGAAGCTGTCGAGGACCGGCGCAAAGACGTCTTCCTCCTGACGCAGGCCGGCTTCCGCGAGGCGCGACTCGGCGCTGCGCTCGCGGATGTAGTCCACTACCGCGTTGACGGTGAGGCGCCCGATCAGCATGTCGGCCGCATCGACCACCGGCGCCGATACGAGGTCGTAGCGCTCGAAAGCGCTCGCCGCGTCCTCGGCGGAGTCCTGCGGAGAGAACTTGACGCTCTCCGCCATCATCACCTTGGCGACCTCGTGCTCGAGGTCCGACACGATCAGGCGCGCGAGCGGCAGCGTGCCTTTGAGGCGCTGCGCGCGATCCACCACGAAGAGCTGATCGGTGTGATCGGGCAGCTCGTCCATCCGGCGCAGATAGCGCGTCGCGGCTTCGAGGGTCACGTCCTCGCGCACCGCGACGTGATCGAAATCCATCAGCGCACCGACCGAGCCTTCGGGATAGGAGAGCGCCGCGCGCAGCCGCTCGCGCTCCTCGAGCGGCAGCGACTGGACCACCTCCTCCATGACGCCGGCCGGCAGGTCCGCGGCGATGTCGGCAAGCTCGTCCGCCTCGAGCGTTTCGGCGGCGGCGACCAGTTCCGCCGAATCCATGCTGGCGATGAGCGATTCGCGCACCGCCTCCGAGACCTCGAGCAGGATCTCGCCGTCGCGGTCGGCCTTGACGAGATCCCAGACCGCGAGCCGCTCTTCGAGCGGCAGCGCTTCCAGCTGATAGGCGATGTCGGCCGGGTGCAGCGCGTCCAGCTTGGCGTGCAGCTCGGCGCTGCGCGCCTTGTCGGCGATCAGCGCCTGGATCTCGCGCAGGCTTTCCTGCAGGTCATCGACCTCGAGCCGAGCCAATGCTTCGGGCATGCGCGAAGCGTATCAGGGGATCTGCACGCTCCCCATGCGACCGAGGATGGTGTTGACCCGGCCGGCGAGGTAAGGCGTAAGGCGCCCGCGCTCATAGCGGCGCGGGCTGGGCAGGATCACGGCGAGCCACGCCGCCTGCTCGGCACTGAGTGCCGCGGCGCTCACGCCGAAGTGCTGGCGCGCAGCCGCCTCGGCGCCGAAGACGCCGTCGCCCCATTCGGCGACGTTCAAGTAGAGCTCCAGGATGCGGCGCTTCGAAAGCACGTCCTCCAGCATCCAGGTGATGATCGCCTCCTGGCCCTTGCGCAGCCATGAACGCTCGCTGGAGAGGAACAGGTTCTTCGCCAGCTGCTGGCTGATGGTCGAGGCGCCGGCGACCCGCCTGCCGCGCTGCTCGTTGCGCACGATCGCCTTCTGGATCATGTCCCAGTCGAAGCCCTCGTGATCGAGAAAGCGGGCGTCTTCCGCGGCGACCACGGCGCGCTTGAGGTGCACTGAAATGCGCTCGTAAGGCACCCATTGGTGCTTGAGACGCGCCCGCGCGTCCCTCGCCTGAAGCGCATCGCGGCTGCGCTCCATGAACGCCGTGGATTCCGGCGGATAGCGGGACCAGTACACGATGTGTCCGTAGAACCACAGCTGCGCCAGGACGAAGGCAATGACCAGCGCGCCCAGCGTGTAGCTGAACGCCTTCCAGGCGATGACCAGCCCGCGCCAGCGCCTAGCCGCCACGCAGGCTGGCGAGCACGCTCCGCGTCTGCGGACGCACCCCGCGCCAGATGAAGAAGGACTCCGCGGCCTGCTCCACCAGCATGCCGAGGCCGTCGCAGGCTTGCGCGCCGGCCGCACGCGCCGCCTGGAGGAAAGCCGTGTCGCGGCCGTAAACCATGTCGTAGGCCAGCGTCCGGCTGTCAAGGACCGAGGCGGGCAAATGGACCGATTCGCCGCCTAGACCGGCAGCGGTGGCGTTGATGACGATATCGAACGGACCGCGCAGCTCACCGTACGGGGTCGCTGCGGCTGGCGGAAACCGTGCAGCGAGCCCCTGGGCTTTCGATACGGTGCGGTTGCCGATTACGAGCCGGGCAATGCCCGCTTCGAGCAGCGCGCCAGCCACACCCTGCGCTGCTCCGCCGGCACCCATCAGCAGCACCGTCTTGCCGGCGAGCGGCCGCGCGAGGTTGGCTTCGATGTCGCGCACGAGACCCACGCCATCGGTGTTGTCGCCGTAAACGCGGTCCCGAAAGACGAGCGTGTTCACGGTCTGCGCGCGGCGCGCGCGCTCGCTCACGTCCTGGCAGCAGCGGAACGCCGCATGCTTGAACGGCAGCGTGACGTTGAGGCCGCGGCCGCCGGCCACGCGGAACGTCTCGACCGCGCGCTCGAAGCCATCCAGCGGCGCCTCGATGCGCCCGTAGTCGATGTCCTGGCCGGTAGCCTCGGCGAACCGGGCGTGGATCCACGGAGACTTGGAGTGCGCGACCGGATGCCCGATGACCGCGTAACGCTCGGTCATGGCGCCGCGATTACTCGGTCCAGATCTTGTCGCCCTGGCCGAAGAACCAAGTGCGGGTGATGACGAGGAGGTCGGTATCGCGCCGGATCGACGCCGGGAACGCGGCGAACGGCCCTGCCATCTTCACGATCTTGAAGGCGGCGGCATCGAGCACCTTCAGGCCCGACGAGCGGTCGAGCTCGATCGCCTCGACGCTGCCGTCGGGGCGGATCGTCACCGTCAGGCGCAGGTTGCCGTAGAGCTTGCCGCGCGCCTCGGCCGGGTAATTGACCGTACCCCAGCGCTCGACCTTGGCGCGCCAATCCTCCTCGTACTGGGCGAAGCGGTATTCGGCGGCATTGGCGCCGATGAACTTCTTGCGCGGACGCTTCTGGTAGTCGTCGATTTGCTTGTCGATCTGCGCCTGCAGGCGCATCGCGGCGAGCGCGAGGTCGGCCAGATCGCGTCCCGTCGGCTGCGGCGCGGCCTGCTCGGCCGGGGTACCGCGTGCCGACTGCTTGGTCTGGGCTTCGCGCGCCATGGCAAGCAATTCCTGCTGGCGCGCCTCGAGCTCGCGCACGCGGCGCTGCGCTTCCGAAAGGTCGCGGCCCGGCTGCTTCGGTTGCGTGACGGGCAGCGGCGAGCGCGCCCGGCGCCGCTCATCGACGTTGCCGCCGCGATCGAGATTGGCTTGAGCGAGCACCTCGGCGCGCGAGGGGCGCTCACGCGTCTTGGCATTCACCAGCACCACTTCCATGCGCGGCTCTGACGCCTGCCAGCGCAGCGCGGCGGGAAACTTGAAGTGCACCGCTAGCAGCACCGCATGCAGCACGATGGAAGTCCCCAGCGCCATCGCAAGCACGCGATCGTTGCCGGCGGGAATCCAGCGCAAACTCATGTGTGTTCTTATTTCAGTGTGACAAGCCTTTCATAGTTTAGGCTTTTTCGCCGGGATCCGCAGCTGCCTCGGCGAGCGCGGCGCTGCTCCCGGGCAGCGTCTCGCGATATGTGCAGTCGATCACGCGCTCGAGGAAGTCGATCGACTTCACCGAAAGGCGCACGCGCGCCCCGGCTGCGGTATCCGGCAGCGAAGGTACGCGCACCACGAGCGGCAGGCCGTCCAGGCGCACGAGATTTTCGCGCAGCACGGTCCCATCGACGTCGCGGATATTTTCCTGCAGCAGCCAGCGCAGGCTCCAGTAGGTTTCCATGGCCCGCTGGTGCTCGTCGTAGCGCGCGTAGGTCAGCTCGAAGGCCCGCATCGCGGATAACAGCGCCTCCGAGCTGCGGCCAAAGGGTGGCCGGCGGCCTTGCAGCGCCGCCACCAGTTGCCATTGGTTGACGAGATCGACATAACGGCGCAGCGGCGAACTCAGCCAGGCGTAGCAGCGCAGCCCCAGACCCTCGTGCGGCTCCGGATGCACCGAGAGCCTGACCTTGCCGGTGGACTGCACGCGGTAGATCGCGGCGACATCGCGCTCGGCCAGGAGCTCGCCCCAGCTCGCGTTGACCAGGATCATCAGCTCCGATACCAGCGTGTCGAGCGGCGCACCGCGCTTGCGCGGCACGATGCGTACGCGATCGGCCTCGACGTAAAAGCTGTAGTCGACGAGCGCCAGCCCGGTGCTCGGCCGGCCGCGTTGCGTCTCCAGCGCGACCGCGACGCGCCAGAGCTCGCGTAGCTCCTCCTCGTAAGGCAGACCTGCCCTCGTTCCGGCTTCGAGGGCGTCGTTCAGCACGTCGTACTGAGCGTGACGGAGGTTCGCCGCGATGCTGATGCGTTCCAGGCGGCTATGCGTCGCGAGCGGCAAACCCTCGTCGGAGACGTCGAAGTAGAGCGAGACCACGGGCTGCGCGGCGCCGTGATCCAGTGAGAAGCGCGCCACCGCGTCATCGGGCAGCATGGTGTACTTGCGGCCCGGCATGTATGCGGTGGAAAGGCGCTCGCGTGCGATCGCATCGAGCGCGGAGCCCGGCGCAATGCCCAGTGCCGGCGCGGCAATGTGGATCCCAACGCGGAACCCTCCGGACGCAAGGCGCGTCACCGAGAACGCGTCGTCGATCTCAGTGGTGCCGAGCTCATCGAGGCTGAAGGCAGCGGTCTGCGCGAGCGGCAGGTCCTGTGGCGGCGTCGGCACAGGGTGCGGCGCAAAACCTGCGCCGCGCGGAAAGAACTCGTGCAGAAAGCGCTTGAGGTGGTACTGGTGCGTATCGTCGAGCAAGCCGCAACGCTCGAAGAGCCGTGCCGCGCTGAGGCCGCTATCCCGGCAGGCCTGCTCGAGGGCGCGAGTCTCCGGCTTGTTGCGATCGGGTGCGTACAGCAGCTCATCCTTCAGCGCGGCGATCTCACCGGGGCATTCGAAGCGCGCCAGCGATTGCGCCCACGACTCCTGTTGAGCAAGTACGCGCTTTTTCTTTTCCAGGCCAGCGAGCGCGAGCTTGAGGGTCGCCTCGGGCGCCGGCTGGAAGCGCCCCTTGCCGCGGCGATAAAAGTACATCGGCGCGCCGTGCAGCTTGAGCAGGATGCCGGCGGCCTCGACCGCACTCGGCTCGCGCCCCACGTATTCGCGAGCGAGTCTTTGGAAGTCGAATTCCGCCGCGCCGGAGCATTGCCACAGGAAATCGATCTCCAGACCTTCGGCGAAGCGTTGCGCCTGCGCGAGTAGCTCGCCCGCAGCGGGCTGCTCGAAGCTGAGCACCACGTTCGCTGCGCGCACCTTGCTGCGCCGGCCGTGCGGGCTTTCCACCTGGAGCGAGGCAGGGGCCTGCGCGAGGACCGATCCGACTTTGAGTTCGCCCTCCTCCTCGTACAGGACGTGCACGTCAGTACCCCGCGAAGCTCAGAATGCGAGCAAGGTGGCTGGGGAAACTCTGCAGACTGTGGTCCCCTCCCTGCACCACTACCTGCTCGGCACCAGCGTAGCGCTGCACGGCGCGCCGGTAATCCAACACCTCGTCGCCGGTCTCCACGAGAAGCAGATAGCGGCTCGGCGTGATCTTCGGCACATAGAGCGCACGCCACTCATCGAGGTGCGCCTGCGTCAGCTCGTATGCCTCTTCGGTGTACAGGTTCCTCTGTGTGCCGAGATAGGCGCCCAGTCCGACGTGCGGCTCGATCGCCGGGTTGATCAACACCGCCTTGCCGCCGTGCTTTTCCACAAGGTAAGTGGCATAGAAGCCGCCGAGCGACGAGCCGACGTAGCAGACCTGATCGCCAAGCTTCAGCCCCTCGGCGATGAGCACAGCCTCGCTCGCCGAGGGAGGCAGCATCGGGCAGGCGAATTTTCCGCCCAGGCCCCGCTCGGCCATGTAGCGCTGCAGGACCCGAGCCTTGTGCGATTGCGGCGAGGAATTGAAGCCGTGCAGGTAGACGATCACGCGGCGGCCGCGTTCTGCAGGCGGCCGAGCAGCTTGGCATGGATGCCGCCAAAGCCGCCATTTGACATGACGAGCACGTGATCGCCCGCGCGCGCATCCGCAACGATCGCCGAGACGAGCGCTTCGAGGTCATCGACGCAGCGCACGCGAGCCCCAAGCGCAGCGAAGACGGCGCCGGGGTTCCAGCCCAGGTTCGAGCTATAGACGTAGACCCGGTCGGCCTGCGCAACGCTCGCCGGCAGCGCGTCCTTCATGATGCCGCGCTTCATCGTGTTCGATCGCGGCTCGAGCACGGCGAGAATGCGCGCCTGGCCGACGCGTTGGCGCAGGCCTTCGAGTGTCGTGCGGATCGCGGTCGGATGGTGCGCGAAGTCGTCGTAGACCGTGACGCCGCCCGCGCGGCCGCGGACCTGCATGCGTCGCCGCACGCCTGAGAAGCGCGACAGGGCGTCGATCGCCTGGCCAACCGGCACGCCGACATGGCGGGCAGCGCCGAGCGCCGCAAGCGCGTTCATGCGGTTGTGGCTGCCGAGTAGCTGCCATCGGACGTGCCCTTGGGGGACGCCCTGCCAAGCAACCTCGAACCCTCCTTGAGGGTCTTGCGGGCCCGCTTCCCAACCCAATGCCACGCCGAAGCGCTCGATCGGGGTCCAAGCGCCCTTTGTGAGCACTCGCTCTAAGACGGGATCTTGGCCATTGACTACCAGTAGGCCGCGCCGCGGCACGATGCGAACGAAATGATTGAATTGGCGCTCGATCGACGCAAGATCATCGAAGATGTCGGCATGATCGAACTCGAGATTATTCAATATTGCGGTGCGGGGCCCGTAATGCACGAATTTGGAGCGCTTGTCGAAGAAGGCGGTGTCGTATTCATCGGCTTCGATAACGAAGAGCCCGCTGCCGGTGTGGCGCGCCGACACGGGAAAATCCATAGGCACGCCGCCGATCAGGAAACCGGGGGAGCGGCCCGCGCACTCCAGGATCCAGGCGAGCATCGCGGACACCGTGGTCTTGCCATGTGTGCCCGCTACGGCCAGGACATGGCGCCCGGCGAGCATGTGCTCGGCGAGCCATTGCGGGCCGGAAACATACCGATCCCCGCGGTCGAGGATCGCTTCCATCAGGGGATTACCGCGCGTCACGACGTTGCCGACGACCCAGAGGTCGGGCGCGAGCCGCAGCTGCTCTTCGCCGAATCCTTCGATCAACTCGATGCCCAAGGCGGAGAGCTGCTCGCTCATCGGCGGGTAGACATTGGCATCGCAGCCGGTGACGCGGTAGCCGGCGGCGCTGGCAATGGCGGCGATGCCGCCCATGAACGTGCCGCAGATGCCGAGGATATGGAGGTGCTGGGCCACTGGGAGGGAGCGGGAGGAAAGCGCCCGATTCTAGTGGATGACCTATGATTGAACGGCAGCCATGGGCCGCAGGACGAATCGCCAGACGGACATGCGGGCACGCATCGCTGCCGCGGCCGCGCGCCTCATGGCCGAGGACGGCATCGATGACTTCGCGCTGGCCAAGCGCAAGGCGGCGCGCCAGCTCGGTGCGCTCGACACGCAGTCACTGCCCCGCAACGATGAGATCGAGGCGGAGCTGCGCGCCTACCGCGCGCTCTACCAGGCCGAGGACCATCCGCGGCTGATCGGCGAGCTGCGCCGGATCGCGCTCGACGCCATGCAGGCGCTCGAGCAGTTCAACCCCTACCTGACCGGCCCGGTGCTGAAGGGCATCGCCGGTCCCTATGCCGAGATCGACCTGCAGCTCTTTCCCGATAGCGCTAAAGAGGTCGAGATCTTCCTGCTCGATCGAAACATGCCCTTCTCCACGCAGGAGGGACGCCGCTACTCAGGCGACCGATCCCGCGCGGTCAGCCTGATCTCGCTGCTCTGGCAGGGGGTGCCACTGCGCCTCGCCGTATTCGACCCTCGCGACGAACGCCTAGCACTCAAGACCTCCCAAGCCGGGAGGGTCATCGAACGTGCCGGAATCGCGGAAGTGGGCGCTATCTTATCCAACGATAATGACGCCAAAAGCGGGTAAATTGTCGTCATCTGCGTCGATTTCGCCGCAATAAGTCCTGTCGCGAGCTAATCCGAGTTAGGGGTCCCAACAGGTGCTCGCGGGCGATCGGAGCATTTGAAAAGTGGCCAAGCTAGAATCGCCGCCTTCTGCGCCGAAAAATGACGAAAACCAGCCCAACTGCCGAGAAGGTGCAGTCTTAGTGGATCTGCGCAAGCTCAAGAAGCTGATCGATCTTGTGCAGGAATCCGGCATCGCCGAGCTCGAGATCACCGAGGGCGAGGAGAAGGTCAAGATCGTGAAGGGCGGGGCGGTGGCAAACATGATGCCTGCGCCTGCTCTAGCGATGGCGCCGCCCGTCGAGTCGCGCCCGGCGCCCGCTGCGGCGTCGGCTGCGGCCGAGGCAGAGGCCGGGCAGGAGGGTCACGTCGTCAAAGCCCCGATGGTCGGCACGTTCTATCGCTCGCCCTCGCCAGACGCCAAGGTCTTCGTCGAAGTCGGCCAGGCAGTCAAGGAGGGCGACACGATCTGCATCATCGAGGCGATGAAACTGATGAACGAGATCGAGGCCGACGCTTCGGGGAGCGTCAAAGCGATCCTCGTCGAGAACGGCCAGCCGGTCGAGTACGGCCAGCCCCTCTTCATCCTCGCCTAGATGTTCGAGAAGATCCTGATCGCCAACCGTGGCGAGATCGCGCTTCGCATCCAGCGCGCCTGTCGCGAGATGGGGATCCGCACGGTGGTGGTGCATTCCGAGGCCGACACCGAAGCGAAATACGTGAAGCTTGCCGACGAGTCGGTGTGCATCGGGCCGCCGCCCGCCGCCTCGAGCTACCTCAACGTCCCGGCGATCATCAGCGCCGCGGAAGTGACCGACGCCGAGGCGATTCATCCCGGCTACGGCTTTCTTGCCGAGAACGCCGACTTCGCCGAGAAGGTCGAGCGCTCCGGTTTCGTCTTCATCGGTCCGCGGCCCGAGAACATCCGCCTGATGGGCGACAAAGTGAGCGCCAAGCAGGCGATGACCAAGGCCGGCGTGCCCACGGTGCCCGGCTCCGAGGGGGCGCTGCCCGACGACGGTAAGGAAATCGTGCGCATCGCCCGCAAGGTCGGCTATCCGGTGATCATCAAGGCTTCCGGCGGCGGCGGCGGTCGCGGCATGCGCGTGGTGCATACCGAGGCGGCGCTGCTCAACGCGGTGAACATGACGCGCAGCGAGGCGCAGGCCGCCTTCGCCAATCCGGTGGTCTACCTGGAGAAGTATCTCGAGCGGCCGCGCCACATCGAGATCCAGATCCTGGCCGACGCGCACAAGAATGCGGTGCACCTCGGCGAGCGCGACTGCTCGCTGCAGCGGCGCCATCAGAAGGTGATGGAGGAGGCGCCGGCGCCCGAGCTCGCCCCCAAGCTGCGCGAGCGCATCGGCGAGCGCTGCGTCGAGGCCTGCCGCAAGATCGGCTACCGCGGCGCCGGCACCTTCGAGTTTCTCTACGAGGACGAGGAGTTCTACTTCATCGAGATGAACACCCGCATCCAGGTCGAGCACCCGGTGACCGAGATGATCACCGGCATCGACCTGGTGCAGGAGCAGATCCGTGTGGCAGCGGGGGAGAAGCTGCGCTTCCGGCAGAAAGACATCGTGCTGCGCGGCCACGCCATCGAATGCCGCATCAACGCCGAGGACCCTTACCGCTTCACGCCCTCGCCGGGCAAGATCACCTCCTACCACCCGCCCGGCGGGCCCGGAATCCGCGTCGACTCGCACGTGTACCAGGGCTACACCGTGCCGCCGTATTACGACTCGATGGTCGGCAAGGTCATCGCCTACGGCGCGACGCGCGAGCAGGCGATCGCGCGCATGCGCATCGCGCTCTCGGAAATGGTGGTCGAGGGCATCCAGACCAACATCGCGCTGCACCGCGAGCTCATGAACGACACGCGCTTCATCCGCGGCGGCGTCTCGATCCATTACCTCGAGCAGAAGCTCGCGCAGGAGCAGACGAAGAAGAAGTGATGGCCTCGCGCGCGCTCCGGGTGGAGGTCGAACATGCGGCCGCTGACGCCTTGAGCGATGCGCTGCTCGATGCCGGGGCCGAGTCCGTGAGCATCGAGGCGCTCGACAGCCCGCGCGCCGTTCTGAGCGCGCTGTTCGCCGAGGCCGCCGATCCGGCGAGCGCGCTCGCGCGCGCGCTCGAGCGCTGCGGCGAGCCGCCGCGCATTGCCTACACGCTGGACGCGCTGCAGGACAAAGACTGGGTGCGAAGCAGCCAAGCCCAATTCACACCGTTGCGGGTCGGGCGGCTATGGATCGGCGCGAGCTGGCATGAGCCGCCCGATGACGCAGCGCAGGTCGTGCGCATCGATCCCGGATTGGCGTTCGGCACCGGCAGTCATCCCACGACCAAGCTGGTGCTCGAGTTTCTTGACCGCACGATGCGCGGTGGCGAGCGCGTGCTCGACTACGGCTGCGGCTCCGGTATATTGGCCATCGCCGCCGCCAAGCTCGGCGCCGCGCGAGTCGATGCGGTGGACCTCGATCCCAAGGCGATCGAAGTCACGCGCGAGAACGCACGCGTCAACGCCGTCGCGGTGGGCGCCTATCTGCCCGAGGCGCTCGCCCCGGGCCGTTATGATGTCCTGGTGGCCAACATTCTCGCGCAGCCGCTGATCGCGCTCGCGCCGCTCTTCGCGGCGCGCACCGAGCGGGGCGCACGCATCGCGCTCGCCGGCGTGCTCGAGTCGCAGGCCGAGGGGGTCGTCGCGCCCTATGCCGCGCATTTCGACATGACGCTTGCGGCACGGGACGAGTCCTGGGTGCTGATCAGCGGCGCGCGCCGATGAGCCTCACCACGCGCTGCCCCGTCTGCGGCACCGCCTTTCGCGTGCACAGCTCGCAGCTCGCGGCGCACTCGGGAACCGTGCGCTGTGGCAAATGCGGCGGGGTATTCAACGGCGTTGCCGCGCTCGTGGAGGAGGGCGACGAGCGCCTGGCGCTCGAACCGTCGCCGCAGCTTGGCCTCTTCGACCCCGGACGCCGTCCAGCGAATGCCGCTGTCGGCGCAACCGCGCAGCCGATGCCGGACTTTCTCGCCGAAGAGCCTCGGTCGCGCCGCTCCCGGTGGCTATGGGGCGCTGCCGCTTTGGTCGCCGCGCTGGGCATCGCCGCGCAGTTCGCTTATCGGTTTCGCGCCGAACTCGCCGCCGCCGCCCCGGAAGCGCGCGAGCCGTTGCGCGCGTTTTGCCGGCCGCTCGGCTGCGAGGTGCCGCTGCCCCGGCGTCCGGAGCTGATGAGCATCGACTCTTCCGAGCTGCAGGCCGATTCGCGGCGCGAAGGCTTGATCGTGCTCAACGCCGTGATCCGCAACCGCGCGCGCTTTCCGCAGGATTACCCGGCGCTCGAGCTTACGCTGACCGATGAAGCCGACCGACCGCTGCTGCGACGGGTGCTCGCGCCGCGCGACTATCTGGACCAGGCCCGCCGCGAGGAGCTGGTGCGCCAAGGCCTTGCCGGCGGCACGGAAGCGGCCTTGCGCGTATTCCTGGATACGAGCCGCACGCGCGCCACGGGTTATCGGCTCTATCTCTTCTATCCCTCATGAAAACACTGGTCACCGGTTCGATCGCCTACGACACCATCATGGTGTTTCCCGACCGCTTCCGTAACCATCTACTGCCCGATCAGCTGCACATCCTCAACGTCTGCTTTCTTACGCCGCAGATGCGTCGCGAGTACGGCGGTACCGCGGGGAACATCGCGTACAACCTGAGGCTCCTCGGCGAGAATCCGCTCGTCATGGCGACGGTCGGCGAAGACGTCGAACCCTACCTCGAGCGCCTGCGCGGGCTAGGCATCGGCACCGAGCACCTGAAGCGCATACCCGGACAATTCACCGCGCAGGCGTTCATCACCACCGACCTCGACGACAACCAGATCACCGCGTTTCATCCTGGCGCGATGAACTATTCGCACGAGAACCACGTCACGCGCGCGCTCGGCGCCGCGCTGGCGATCGTCGGCCCGGACGGCAAGGAAGGCATGCTGCAGCACGCCCGCGAATGTGCAAGCGAGGCCATCGCCTTCATGTTCGATCCGGGCCAGGGCCTGCCGATGTTCTCGGCGCAGGAGCTCGGCGAGTTCGTAAGGCTCGCCGAATACGTGGCAGTCAACGACTACGAAGGTAAGCTTTTGGAAGAGCGCACCGGACGCACGCTCGACGAGCTTGCCCGGGAAGTGAAGGCCCTGATTTACACCATGGGCGCCAAGGGCTCGGTGATCCTGGCCGGAGGTCAACGCCATGAGATCCCCTGCGTTGAAGCACAAGCGGTGGTCGATCCGACCGGTTGCGGCGATGCCTACCGGGCAGGTCTGCTCTATGGTATTTCGCACGGCTGGGACTGGCCCACCACGGGTAAACTAGGGGCATTGATGGGAGCGATCAAGATCGCCCAGCGCGGCGCGCAGAACCATGCGCCGAGCCGCGACGAGATCGAAGCGCGGTTTCGCCGCGCCTTTGGCTATACACCCTGGAAAGGATGAGGCGCGTGAAAACGACAATTTTGACAGCGGCGCTGGCGATGGCGCTCGCCGGCTGCATTACCCACGAATCGGGCAACGT
>DASXRW010000366.1:0-3743 GCA_036506355.1 Burkholderiales bacterium | reverse complement strand
CGCCATCGGACAACGCCGCCGCGCTCATCCGTTTCCAGGCGGAAGCTGTGGCGGGCGTGAGGCGATACTCGCGGCCGTCGTCGCCGACCGCCGCCACTACCAGTTCCTGCGCTTCCGGGTAGAGCATGAGCGATCGCGCCTCGACCAAATCCGTCGGTATATCGAGCGCGGCGAAGATCGACCGGATGCGTTCCGGACAATCCTTCATCCGGCGGTGCAGCGATATACAGCGAGGCTGCCGAGAAGGTTGGGAAGAAAGGTGACCGGATGGCCCGCGTGCAGCACCAGGCGCTCGCGGATGCGCACGCGGAGGCGCCGGCACAGGTCCTCGAAGTCGACGATGGTGCAGTGATGCACGTTCGGCGTCTCGTACCACTCGTAGGGCAGGGTCTCCGATACCGGCATGCGGCCGAGCGCCACCTGCAGGCGCGCGTTCCAGTGGCCGAAGTTCGGGAAGCTGACGATCACCTCGCGGCCAACGCGCAGCATCTCGCGCATCAGGAGCTCGGTGCGATGGATGGTCTGCAGGGTCTCGGAGAGGATCACGCAGTCGAAGGAGCGATCGGCGAAGAGCGACAGGCCGCTCTCCAGGTCGACCTGCAGCACGTTGACGTCGTTTTCCACGCAGCCGAGCACGGCGGCATCGTCGATCTCGACGCCGTAACCGGGCGCCTCTCGCTCGTGCCACAGATGGCGCAGCAGTCTGCCGTCGCCGCAGCCAAGATCCAGCACGCGTGCTTGCGGCGCGACCCACTGCGCGATGACGTTGAGGTCGGCTCTCACAGCTCGATGTTCCCGAAGTAGGCGCGCAGCGCGTTGTGGTAGCGCGCGTCCTCGAGCAGGAACGCGTCGTGGCCGCCGGGCGCATCGATCTCGAGGTAGGAAACGATGCGGCGGTTGTCCAGCAGCGCGCGCACGATCTCGCGCGACTGCGGCGGCGGGAAGCGCCAGTCGGACTTGAACGACACCACCAGGAAAGCCGCTTTGGCGCGCGCCAGCGCCGCCGACAGGCTGCCGCCGAAATCGGCGGCCGGGTCGTAGTAGTCGAGCGCCTTGGTGATGCGCAGATAGGTGTTGGCGTCGAAGTAGGTCGAGAACTTGTCGCCCTGGTAGCGCAAATACGACTCGATCTCGAAGTCGACGTCGAAGTCGAAGCCCGGCGCGCCGCGGCGCAGCAGGCGCCCGAATTTCTCTGCCATCGCTTCGCCCGAGAGGTAGGTGATGTGGCCGATCATGCGCGCGATGCGCAGCCCGCGCACCGGCACCACGCCCTTGTCGTAGTAATGCCCGCCGTGGAAATCGGGGTCGGTCATGATCGCCTGACGCGCCACCTCGTTGAAGGCGATGTTCTGCGGTGTGAGGCGCGCCGCCGCGGCGATCACCAGCGAATGGCGGATGCGTTCCGGGTAGGAGAGCGTCCATTGCAATGCCTGCATCGCGCCGAGCGAGCCGCCGATCACCGCGGCGAAGCGCTCGATACCCAGGTGATCGGCGAGCCGCGCCTGCGCCTCGACCCAGTCCTCGACCGTGACCACCGGGAAGTCGGCGCCCCAGGGCTTGCCGGTGGTGGGGTTGATCGATGCGGGACCCGTGGAGCCGAAGCAGCTGCCGATGTAGTTCGAGCCGACGACGAAGAAGCGGTTGGTATCGAGCGGTTTGCCGGGCCCGACCAGGTTGTCCCACCAGCCGATGTTGCTCTGGTCCTCGGCGTAGAACCCGGCGACATGGTGCGAAGCGTTGAGCGCATGGCAGACCAGCACCGCGTTCGAGCGCGCCGCGTTCAGCTCGCCATAGGTCTCGTACGAGAGTTCGAACGAGGGCAGCTCGGCGCCGCCCTTCAAGCGCAAAGGCTTATCGAAGCGCGCTTTCTGCGCCGTTACGGCACCAACGGAAGAGGGATCGTGCGGAGCGTTCATGTCTCTTTAGCGGTATTTGTAAGGCGCCCGCAATCTGACGCAAATCGGCGCGCGAGAAATTATAAGGCTAACTCACGACGCGTCGCCGCCCGCGGGCACGCCGGCCGCGCCGCTCGCGATCAGGCGCTCGATCCGCTCCTTCGTGTAGCCGGCTTCCTGCAGCACCTCGCGCGTGTGCTCGCCCAGGCGCGGCGCGTGGCGGCGATACTCGGGCGCCGATTCGGACCATTCCGAGGGCACGGCGAGCGACTTGAGGCGGCCTTCGCTCGGATGCTGCACCTCGGCGAGATAGCCGATCGCCGCGAGGTGCGGGTCGGCGACGATGTCGTCGAGGCTGTTCATGCGCTGCACCGGGATGTCGGCGCGCTCGAGCGCCTCGATCCATTGCGCGGTGCTGCGCTTCTTCATCTCCTCGGCGACCATGGCGTAGGCGCGGGCGAAGTTTCGGCTGCGCGCCTCCTGCGTGCTGAACTCGGGCAGCGAGAAGATTTCGGGCTTGCCGATGATGCCGAGGAACGCCTTCCACTGCTTGTCGTTGTAGATGAGCGCGCAGACATAACCGTCGCTCGTCTGGTAAGGCCGCCGGTCCGGCGCGAGGATGCGGTGATAGCCGGGCTCGCCGTGCTGCGGCTCGAAGGTGTAGCCGCCGAGGTGCTCGCCCAGCACGATCTGCAGCAGGTGCTCGAACATCGGCACGTCGACGCGCTGGCCCTTGCCGGTCTTCTCCCGAAAATAAAGGGCCGCGCTTACAGCGCTAGCGACTTGCTGCCCTACGGAGCGGTCGGCGACGATGATCGGCGCGTAGCGCGGCGTCTCGGCGCCCTGGATCTTGAGGAGCGCCGGGATGCCGGCCGCGCCCTGGATCAGATCGTCGTACGCGGCCTTGGCGGCGTAAGGTCCGCGCTGGCTGTAGCCGAAGCAGCCCACGTAGATGATCTTGGGATTCACCGCTCGGACGTCCTCGTAGCCGAGCTTGAGGCGCGTCATCGCCTGCGGCCGGATGTTGTACACGAGCACGTCTGCTCTCTTGGCGAGCGCAAGACAGGCTTCGCGCGCGAGCTGCTGCTTGAGGTCCAGGACGATGGAGCGCTTGTTGCGGTTGGCGTTGAGAAAGATGTGCCCCATGCCGGGATGGCGGAATGGCCAGGCATAGCGCATTACGTCGCCGCCGGGCGGCTCGACCTTGACCACGTCGGCGCCGAAGTCGGCGAGGATCTGGGTCGCATACGGCCCCATCACCACCGTGGTGAGGTCGAGCACGCGGACCCGGGCCAATGGGCCGCTCACAAGTCGCTCATGTTTCTATTTGCATCTCGAGCAGCGCGTACGACAGCGTCTTGCCGTGCGGGTCGATGCCGAGCGAGGTCGTCACGCCGGTGTCGAGCGCGCGCTCGCAGACGAACTGCAGCGCGTGCAGGTTCGGCACTTCGAAGCGCCGCACGTCACCTTGCACGATGTGCCCCAGGTGCTGCTTCACTGCCTGAGCCGTCACCTGGCTGTGCAGAATCGGGTAGTCCTGCTCGCGGTACGCGAACAGCGCGAGGGTCAGCGTGTCGCCCTTGTCGCCCGCGCGGGCGTGGGCGAGCTCATGCAGCTTGCGTTTCACGGTCCTCTTCGAGCAGGGTGACCCTGGGCCGCACGCGCGAGCGGTCCAGCAGGAGCGAGACGACGCCGATGCGCTCCTGCGCGAAGCGCCGCACCCCGCCGCCGCCGGCGGGGCCGTTGATCCAGAGCGCCTCGACCTCGGCGCCGACGCGCTCGGCGAGCTCGCGCGTCGTCGTACGGGCTGCGACGCGCAGGCGAACCTCATAGGGCGGTTGCGGGTGC
>DASXRW010000365.1:0-9692 GCA_036506355.1 Burkholderiales bacterium | reverse complement strand
TCAGGAGACATCAATGCGCCCTTCCGGCCGCGCCCCCGACCAGCTTCGCCCGATCTCCCTGGAGCCGGGCTTTTCCCGCCATGCCGAGGGCTCGTGCCTGGTGAAGTTCGGCGACACCCATGTGCTTTGCACCGCCTCGGTCGACGACAAGGTGCCGCCTTTCCTGCGCAATTCGGGCCGCGGCTGGGTCACCGCCGAGTACGGCATGCTGCCGCGCTCGACCAACACGCGCACCGACCGCGAGGCCGCGCGCGGCAAGCAGAGCGGCCGCACGCAGGAGATCCAGCGCCTCATCGGTCGCGCGCTGCGCGCCGTGACCGACCTGTCCGCGCTGGGCGCGCGCACCGTGCATCTCGATTGCGACGTGCTGCAGGCGGACGGCGGCACGCGCACCGCGGCCATCACGGGGTCGTTCGTCGCCCTGCACGACGCGGTGACATGGTTGCAGAAGAAAAAGCTGCTGCTGCAGCAACCCATCAGGGATTTCGTGGGCGCCGTGTCGGTCGGCATCCACCAGGGCACGCCGATGCTCGACCTCGACTACGCGGAAGATTCGGCCTGCGGCTGCGACATGAACGTGGTGATGACCGGTGCCGGCAACTTCGTCGAGCTGCAGGGCACCGCCGAGGGCGAAACCTTCGGCCGCGCGCAGCTCGACGAGCTCCTCGCGCTGGCCCAGTCCGGCATCCGCGAGCTGATCGCGCATCAGCGAAGAGCGCTTGGCCTCTCCTGATCTCCTCGAGTACTACCGCCGGCGTGCGGGCGAGTACGAAGCGATCTACGCCAAGCCCGAGCGGCAGGCCGATCTCGCTTTGCTCCGGCGCTATATTCCCGACCGGCTGCGCGAGCGCCGGGTGCTCGAGATCGCCTGCGGCACCGGCTACTGGACCGTGCTTGTCGCGCATACCGCCGCTGCGCTCGTGGCCACCGACGCGGTCGATGAGCCAATGCAGATCGCCCGGGCCAAGGACTACGGGCCGCATACCGTGCGCTTCGAGCTCGCCGATGCCTACGCGCTGGCGCCGGCGCTCGGCAAGTTCGATGCGGCGATGGCGATCTTCTGGTGGTCGCACGTCCCGCACAGCCGCATCGGTGCTTTTCTTTCGTCTCTGCACGCCCGCCTCGAGCCGGGGGCGCGCGTCCTCTTCATGGATAACAGCTATGTCGAGGGCTCGAGCACGCCGATCGCGGAGCGCGATGCCGAAGGCAATACCTACCAGTTGCGCCGCCTCGCTGACGGCAGCGAAAACCGCGTGCTGAAGAACTTTCCCACCGAGCAGGATTTGCGCACGCATCTCGCGCCACACGCGGCGCAGTTCGGCTATCGGGCGCTCGAGCACTACTGGCTCGCGGAGTACGAGCTGAAATGAGGCTCGTGCTGGCGTCGAGCAACCCCGGCAAAGTGCGCGAGATCGAGGTGCTGCTCACACCGTCGATCGAGCTCGTGCCGCAATCCGCGCTCGGCATCGGCGAGGCCGAGGAACCACATCCCAGCTTTGTCGAGAACGCGCTCGCCAAGGCGCGCCATGCGAGCCGCGCGGCACGGCTGCCGGCGCTGGCCGACGACTCGGGGCTGTGCGTCGACGCGCTCGGCGGCGAGCCCGGCGTGCACTCGGCGCATTACGCCGGGCGCGAGGGCAGCCGCGAGGAGCGCGACGCGCGCAACAATGCCAGATTGCTCTCGCAACTGGGCGACGAGCGCTCAGCGCAGTACTGTTGCCTGATCGTGCTGGTGCGCCGTCCCGACGATCCGCGGCCGCTCATCGCCGAGGGCGTCTGGCGCGGCGAGATCGCGCGCGCGCCGCGCGGCGCGAACGGCTTCGGCTACGACCCGCTGTTCCTGCTGCCGGCGCTCGGCAAGACCGCGGCCGAGCTCGCGCCGGCGGAGAAGAACCGCATCAGCCACCGCGCGCTCGCGCTGCGCAAGCTGCTCGAGCTTCTGCATGCCCCAGATCACGCTTGAGCGGCCGGGACAGGTTGAGCTGGCGCTGCTGCCGCCGCTCGCGCTCTACGTGCACATCCCGTGGTGCGTGCGCAAGTGCCCGTACTGCGATTTCAATTCACACGAGCGCGGCGGGCCGCTACCCGAGGGCGAGTACGTGGCCAAGCTGCTCGGGGACCTGGAGAGCCTGCTGCCCTCGGTATGGGGTCGCCGGCTCGTCAGCGTGTTCATCGGTGGCGGCACGCCGAGCCTGTTCTCGCCCGGCGCGATCGACTCGCTGCTCTCCGGTGTGCGCGCTCGGCTACCGCTCGAACCGGGCGCGGAAATCACCCTGGAAGCCAATCCTGGCACCGTGGAAGCAGGGCGCTTCCGCGGTTTTCGCGAAGCCGGAGTCAATCGCATCTCGCTCGGCGTGCAGAGCTTCGACGACGCGATGCTGGCCGCGCTCGGACGCATCCACTCCGCGGCCGAAGCGCGGCGCGGCGTAGAGGCCGCACTCGCCAGCTTCGACAACGTGAATATTGATTTGATGTACGGCCTGCCGGGCCAAACAATCGACATGGCGCGCTCCGACCTTCGCGAGGGGCTCGCTTGCGGCGTACCGCATATTTCCGGGTACCAGTTGACGATCGAGCCCAACACCGCCTTCTACAGCAGGCCGCCGCAGCTTCCAGAGCACGACGCATGCGCGGACATGCAGCTCGCGATCGAGGAAGCGCTGGCTGCGGCGGGTTATGAGCACTACGAAACCTCGGCTTTCGCCAGGCCCGGGCACCGGTGCAGGCACAACCTCAACTACTGGGAGTTCGGCGACTATCTCGGCGTCGGCGCCGGCGCGCACGGCAAGGTGAGCTTCCCCGACCGCGTGACGCGGCACGAGCGCATCAAGCAGCCACGCGATTACATGGCCGCTGCCGTCACCATTGCCAAGGAGGGCACGGTTGCGCCCGCCGAGCTGCCCTTCGAATTCATGCTCAACGCGCTGCGCCTCGTCGAAGGCTTTGCGCTCGCGCTGTTCCAGGAGCGCACCGGCCTGCCGTTCACGGCGGTGCAGGCGCAGCTCGCCGAGGCCGAGCGCAAAGGGCTGATCGAGCGTGACTGGCAGCGGGTGCGCCCGACCGAGCGGGGGCGTCTCTTCCTCAACGAGCTGCTGGCGCTTTTTGTCGGCGGCGGAAGTGCAGGTCGCGAATCGGGTGTCCGAGTCGCTGGCCCCGCGACTCGAACTTCGTAATCGGCCGCACGGCAAAGCCGCGCTCGCTCGGCTCGAGCAGCGGCTCCGCACCGAACACCGCCGCCATCTGCTCGGCGTAATCCGGCCAGTCGGTCGCCGCATGCAGGATGCCGCCCGGCGCGAGCTTGCGCGCCATCAGCGCCGCGAGCTCCCGCTGGATCAGGCGCCGCTTGTGATGCCGCTTCTTCGGCCAGGGATCGGGAAAGAAGAGATGGATCGCGGCGAGGCTCGCATCGGCGACCATCTGCTCGAGCACTTCAACCGCGTCGTGGCGGATCACGCGAACGTTGGGCAGCTTTTCCCGCTCGATGGCGTTCAGCAGGCTGCCGACACCGGGACCATGGACTTCGACGGCGACGAAATCCGCTTCCGGGTGCGCTCTTGCGATGGCGATCGTAGTCTCGCCCATCCCGGACCCGATCTCGAGCACCAGCGGTGCACTGCGCGCCGATGTCAGCTTCTCGGTGGAGAAGGCGATGCCGTACTTCGGGAGCAACTCGTCCAGCGCACGCTTCTGCGCCGGCGTGGTCCTGCCCTGGCGCAGCACGTAGCTACGGATAGGCCTCAAGCGGCCTTGGAGGAGATCGTCCCTTCGGTGGGCGAGCTGGGCGCCGCCGAGTAGAGCTTCTTCGGCATGCGGCCGGCGAGAAAGGCTTCGCGGCCGGCTTCGACCGCCTTCTTCATCGCCTTGGCCATGAGCACCGGATTGCGTGCAGCGGCGACTGCGGTATTCATGAGCACGCCGTCGCAGCCGAGCTCCATCGCCACCGCGGCGTCGGAGGCGGTGCCGACGCCCGCATCGACCAGCACCGGCACCTTCACCTTGTCGATGACGAGCTGCAGGTTCCAGGGGTTGAGGATGCCCATCCCGGAGCCGATCAGCGAGGCGAGCGGCATCACGGCGACGCAGCCGGCGGCTTCGAGCATCTGCGCCTGGATCGGGTCGTCCGAGCAGTACACCATCACCTTGAAGCCTTCCTTCACCAGCTGCTCGGCGGCCTTCAGCGTCTCGGGCATGTTCGGGTAGAGCGTGTGCGGATCGCCCAGCACCTCGAGCTTCACCAGCTCGTGGCCGTCGAGGAGTTCGCGCGCGAGGCGCAGCGTGCGCACCGCATCGGCGGCGTTGTAGCAGCCCGCGGTGTTCGGCAGGTAGGTGAACTTCGACGGCGGCAGCGCGTCGAGCAGGCTCGGCTCGCCGCGGTGCTGGCCGATGTTGGTGCGGCGGATCGCGACGGTGACGATCTGCGCGCCCGAAGCCTCGACCGCGGCACGCGTCTCGGCGAAGTCCTTGTATTTGCCGGTGCCGATCAGCAGGCGCGAGCTATAGCTCTTGCCGGCAATAACGAGCGCGTTGCTCATCCGCCGCCTACCGCAACCACGATCTCGAGCTGGTCGCCATCGGCGATCAGCGTATTGGCGTGCGCGCTGCGCGGCACGATCTCGCCGTTTTTCTCTACCGCGACTTTCTTGCCGGCCATAGAGAGCTTGTGCAGCAGCGAACTTACGTCGAGGGGCGCATCGAAGCGCTGCGCCGCGCCGTTCACCGTGACTTGAATCATGGCTGAATGATACCCCAAGCCCTTGACGCACTTCACGATTGCGGTCCCAATGGCTCTCGTGAGAGCACTGCTTGTCGCGCTGTGGACCGGCATCGCGCTCGCGCAGCCTGCGCCTCCTGCGGAGCGCGCCGATGCCGAGCTCGTCAGTGTGCAGCTGGTGGACGATCGATTCCTGCCGGACAGGCTCACGTTTCGCCGCGGCGTCCTCTACCGCCTGCGCCTCGAGAACAACGGCAAGGAGATGCACGAGTTCACCGCGCCCGAGTTTTTCGCCGCGATCGAGATGAAGAACCCCGATGTGCTCGAGCCCGGCCTGCCCGAAATCCTGCTGCACCCGAAAGCGCGCAAGGAGCTCTACTTCATCGCGCGCCAGCCCGGCCATTACCCGCTGCGCTGCGCCGACCACGATTGGGACGGCATGGTGGGCGAAATCGACGTCCAGTGATAGAAGGAAGGGGAGATGGCTTCATACATCGACAAGGTGCTTATCGGGGGCGAGCAGATCCTTTATCGGGCGAGGATCAGCCTCTGGACACTCTCGCCGCTGCTCTTCTTGGGCGTCGTTCTGCTGCCGATCGGAGTAGGGCTCATTTTCCTGATATGGGCATGGGCGCGCTACGCGAGCACCGAGCTTGCCGTGACGAACAAGCGCGTGATCGCGAAGACCGGCCTGATCGAGCGCAAGACGGTCGAGATGTTCATCGCCAAGGTCGAGAGCATCCAGGTCGAGCAGAGCGTTCTGGGGCGGCTGCTCAATTACGGCACTGTGGTGATTTCCGGTACCGGCATCCACAGCGCGCCGTTCACTGGCATTGCCGACCCGCTGACGCTGCGAAAGCACTTCATGACCGCCGCGGATGCGATGCAGTCTGCAAGCAGCGCGTTAAAATCATCCGCATAGGCGGGTGTAGTTCAATGGCAGAACGGCAGCTTCCCAAGCTGCATACGAGGGTTCGATTCCCTTCACCCGCTCCAGAGAACGGTCCAAGGCGCTGCTCTATGGTGTCGAGAAATATTTCGCCGAAGTCGGCATAGGACATTTGTCCTTATCGTTCGAATACTACCCACGCCGTATTGCTAGATGCGTAACACGCCTGGCGCTACGGTAGTGGCGTGGGTGGCCGGCAGCAGGTCAGCGTCGAGAATTTGCGCTTCGGCATGTACGTCGCCGAGCTCGATCGCCCGTGGGCCGAGACGCCATTCGCATTCCAGGGATTTCCGCTGCGCACGGAGCAGCAGCTTGCCGCATTGCGCAAGCACTGCCGGCACGTATACGTCGACGCCGAGCGCAGCGAAGTCTCCCCGGCGCGCGCGGCAGCGGCGGGCGGCTGGGTGCGCGGCACCGCCATCTACCCGGAGCAGCGCAGCGTCGAGCAGGAGATGGAGCTGGCGAAGCGCACCTACCAGGTTTGCCAGCGCGCGCTCGACGCGACGCTCGCCACGCTGCGCGCCGGCGGCGAGCTCGACGCGGAGACGCTGCAGAGCGCGGTAGGGCGCATCGCCGACAGCATTGTTCGCAACCCGGACGCGATGCTCCTCATCGCGAGGCTGCGCGACAAGGGGGCGTACGAGTTCAAGCGCGCGCTCGACTGCTCGGTCCTCATGATCGCCTTCGGGCGTTACCTGCAGCTCGAGCGCGAGCAGCTCGACCGGCTCGGCCTGTGCGGCCTGCTCCTGGACGTCGGCAAGCTGCGCGTGCCCGACGCGATCCTGAGGAAGCCGGCGGCGCTCGGCCCCGACGAGTACGAGGCGGCGAAGCGCCACGTCATGCACGCCGGCGAGATCCTGCGCGCTGCGAGGCGCCTGCCCGCGGGCATCCGCGACGTGGTGCTGCGCCACCACGAGCGCCACAACGGCTCGGGCTACCCGCTGCGCCTGAAGGGCGACGAGATCGGCCTGCTCGGCTCGATGGCGGCGATCGTCGACAGCTTCTCCGCGCTGATTTCGGCGCGGCCCTATGCCGGGCAGATGGCGCCTGCGGGCGCCATGGGCGTGCTCTACAAATCGCGCAGCCAGCTTTTCCACCAGGTGCTGGTCGAGCAGTTCATCCAGTGCATCGGCATCTATCCGGTCGGCGCCGCGGTCGAGCTCACTACAGGCGAGGTTGGCGTTGTGCTCGCGCAGAACCGCTCGCGCAAGCTGCAGCCGCGCATTGCAATCGTGCTGGATGCGCAAGGTGTGCCGCTGCGCCCGCAGAAGCTCGTCGATCTTTCGCGCGAGCCCAAGGCCGCGGGCGGCGAGCCCTACCGCATCCGGCGCACGCTCGAGGCGGACAAGCTGGCCATCGATCCCCGCGACTTCTTGCTGTGAGAATGCTAGATTGTCCGCATGCCGTACTCGGTCGAGGGCAAGCTCGTCGTTGCGATATCGTCGCGCGCGCTCTTTGACTTCGAGGAGGAAAACCGCATCTTCGAGCGCGACGGCGAAGCCGCCTACGTCGCGCTGCAGTACGCGCGGCTCGACGTGCCGGCGCGCGAGGGCGTGGCGTTCCCGCTGGTGAAGAAGCTGCTCGCGTTCAACACGGCGCGGGCGCAGCGCGTCGAGGTCGTCATCCTGTCGAAGAACGACCCGGTGTCCGGTCTGCGCGTGTTTCGGTCGGCAAAGCTCGCGGGCCTGCAGCTCGAGCGCGGCGTGTTCACGCGCGGGCGGTCGCCTTATCGCTACCTGGATGCGCTGAAGGCCAATCTCTTCCTATCCACGAACGAAGCCGATGTGATGGGCGCGCTCGATGCCAAGTGTCCGGCGGCGCGCGTCTACCCGGAGTCGGCGCAGGCGGCGAGCCGGCACGCCGATGAGCTGCGCATCGCATTCGACGGTGACGCGGTGCTCTTCTCGGACGAGGCCGAGCGCGTCTATCAGCGCGATGGGCTGGACGCGTTTACCGCGCATGAGACCGTAAACGCGCTGCAGCCGCTGCCGCCGGGGCCCTTCAAGCCCTTGCTCGAGGCGCTGCACCGATTGCAGAACGAAAAGGATTCTTCGGTAAAAATCAGGACGGCGCTGGTTACCGCACGCAGCGCGCCGGCACATGAGCGGGCGGTGCGCACGCTGATGGAATGGAACATCGCGGTCGACGAGCTGATGTTTCTGGGCGGGCTCGACAAGGGAGCATTTTTAAAGGCGTTCGAGCCCGATTTCTATTTCGACGACCAGCGGGGTCATGTCGACTCCGCGCGCGCCTATGTCGCCGCCGGCCATGTGCCCTTCGGGGTAGCGAACCTGCGTTAGATCCGGCCCTCTGCCACCCCGTGGCAGGCCACGTCGTCGAGCAGTTGTGGCACTTCACGGCGGCAGCGCTCGTTGGCGTGTGGACAGCGCGGATGGAAGGTGCAGCCGGGCGGGGGCGCGAGCGGGTTGGGCACTTCGCCCGCGACCGGCGTGCGCGGCTTGCCGCTCATGGCGAGATCCGGCACGGCGTCGAGCAGCATGCGCGTGTAGGGATGGCGCGGGCGGGTGAAGAGCTGCGTGGCCGTTGCCAGTTCCACGATGCGGCCGCAATACATCACGCCGACGCGGTCGGCGACCTGGGACACGACCGCCAGGTTGTGCGAGATGAAAAGGTAGGTGAGGCCGAGGCGGCTCTGCAGATCGGTCATCAGGTTGAGGATCTGCGCCTGCACCGAGACGTCGAGCGCGGAAGTGGGCTCGTCGCACACCAGGAAGTCGGGCTCGCCGGCGAGCGCGCGCGCGATCGAGATGCGCTGGCGCTGGCCGCCCGAGAACTCGTGGGGATACCTGTCGCCGTCGTCGGCCGACAGGCCGACCTGTACGAGGAGCTCGTCGATGTGCTTCGACGTGTGCAGCGCGCGGATCGGCTCGGCGACGATGTCGCGCACCCGCCAGCGCGGATTCAGGCTGGCGTAGGGGTCCTGGAAGATCATCTGCATGCGCCGGCCGCTGAACGCGACGCGCCCTTCGGTCGGTGCGTAAAGGCCGACGATGAGGCGAGCGATGGTCGACTTGCCGGAGCCCGATTCGCCCACGAGGGCGAGCGTCTCGCCGGGCTCGACGGAAAAGCTGACGCGGTCGACCGCGCGCAGGATGCGCCGCGGCTCGTGCTCGAGCACGCGGTTGAGCCACGGCCGCGAGACGTCGAAGTCGCGGCTGACGCCTTCTAGGCTAAGTAGCGGCATGCAGCCAGCACGCCGCTCGGCTGGCGCCGGCGGGCATAAGGTCGGGACGTTCCACGAGGCAGCGGTCGAAGCGTCGCGGGCAGCGCGGATTGAAGGCGCAGCCCGGCGGAATGGCGTTGAGGCGCGGCATCGCGCCGTCGATCTGCGTGAGCTTTCCCTTGCGCAGGCCGATCTTGGGGATCGAGCCCATCAGCCCGATGGTGTAGGGATGCTTCGGGGAATGAATCACATCGTGCACGCTGCCGACCTCGACGATGCGGCCGGCGTACATGACGGCGACGCGCTGCGCGGTCTCGGCGATCACGCCCATGTCGTGCGTGATCAGCATGACGGCGGCGCCGCGTTCCCCGGCCAGGCGCTTGAGGAGGGCGATGATCTGCGCCTGGATCGACACATCGAGCGCGGTGGTCGGCTCGTCGGCGATCAGCAGGCGCGGCTCGGCGGCGAGCGCCAGCGCGATCACCACGCGCTGGCGCATACCGCCGGAGAACTGATGCGGGTAGTTGCCGTAGCGTGATTCGGGCGCCGGGATGCCCACCTCGCGCAGCAGTGACAGCGCGCGGGCGCGAGCCTGCGGCTTGGATAGCGGCAAATGCGTGAGGATCGTCTCCTCCAGCTGCCGGCCGATGGTGTAGAGCGGATTGAGCGAGGTGAGCGGGTCCTGGAAGATGACGCCGATCTTGCGGCCGCGCAGGCGCCGCAGCTCCTCGTGCGGCAGATTGTCGATGCGCCGGCCCTCGAGGCGCACCTCGCCGGCGGCGATGCGCCCGGGCGGCTCGAGCAGGCCGATGATGGCGAGCCCGGTGATCGACTTGCCGGCGCCGGAC
>DASXRW010000364.1:0-2337 GCA_036506355.1 Burkholderiales bacterium | reverse complement strand
GGCAGCTTGACCGGCAACTGCTCGTCGGGCACCGGCACGTCGCCGCACGAGGGACAATGCACGATCGGGATCGGGGCGCCCCAGTAGCGCTGGCGCGAAATGCCCCAGTCGCGCAGCCGCCATTGCACCTGCTTTTCGCCTAGCGCCTTCTTCTGCAGGTCGACGGCAATGGCATCCACCGCCCCCTGGTACGGCAGCCCATCGTATTTGCCGGAGTTGATGCAGACACCGTACTCGGCGTACTCAGGCCGCCACGGCAGATCGACGCGCTCGCCGAGCGGGTGGCGGATCACCGGCTTGATCGGCAGGCCGTACTTGTGCGCGAACTCGAAGTCGCGCTCGTCGTGCGCCGGCACCGCCATCACCGCGCCTTCGCCGTAGCCCATGAGCACGTAGTTCGCCACCCAGACCGGCAGCTTCTCGCCGGAGAGCGGATGCGTCACCGTCATTCCGGTCGGCATGCCCTTCTTCTCGATCTGGGCGAGCTCGGCTTCCATCACCGCGCCCTTCTTGCACTCTTCGACGAATGCCTTGACCTTGGCATCCTTGCGGGCGGCGAACTCGGCGATCGGATGCTCGGCGGCGACCGCGCAGAACGTCGCGCCCATCAGCGTGTCGGCGCGCGTCGTGAATGCCCACAGCGTCTCGCGCTTGCCGTCGAGCTCGTACGCGAAGCCGACGCGCACGCCCTCCGATTTGCCGATCCAGTTCTTCTGCATCAGCTTCACCTGCTCGGGCCAGCCGGGGAGCTGGTCCAGCGCGGCCAGCAACTCTTCCGCGTACGCGGTGATGCGCAGGAAGTACATCGGGATCTCGCGCTTCTCGACCAGCGCGCCGGTGCGCCAGCCGCGGCCCTCGATCACCTGCTCGTTCGCGAGCACGGTCTGGTCGACCGGATCCCAGTTCACCACGCCAGTTTTCTTATAGGCGATGCCCTTGCGGAAGAGCCGCGTGAAGAACCATTGGTTCCACTTGTAGTAATCGGGGCGGCACGTGGCGAGCTCGCGCTGCCAGTCGAGCGCGAAGCCGAGGCTCTTCAGCTGCGCTTTCATGGTCGCGATGTTGCTGTACGTCCACTTCGCCGGCGGCACACGGGCCTGCATCGCGGCGTTCTCGGCGGGAAGGCCGAACGCGTCCCAGCCCATCGGCTGCAGCACGTTGTAGCCGCGCATCCGGTAGTGCCGGGTGAGAACGTCGCCGATGGTATAGTTCCTCACGTGCCCCATGTGCAGCTTCCCTGAGGGATAAGGGAACATGGACAGGCAGTAGAACTTCGGCTTCGCAGGATCTTCCCCGACGTGGAACGAGCGCCGGTTCTCCCAGTAAGCCTGGGCTTCGCGCTCTACCGCCTGAGGATCGTAAGCGTCGTGCATGTGAGGTATTGCACAGGAAGCCGCGGATTATAGCTACTGGGTGCATCCGTCCTGGCGTGTGCGCCGTATAAGAACAAACGGGAGAACTCCGATGAACGCATTGCTCAGCCGGTCGCTCCTGATCCTCGGGCTGCTGGCCTCCAGCCCGAGCTTCGCGCAGGTGGCGGCGACCATCGAAGGCGTGCAGATGCCGGCCTGGGTCGAGCGCGCCGGCCGGCGCGTGCCGATCATTCCCGGAATGGAGCTGCGCGCGGGCGACCAGGTGGTCACCGGCGCGGGCTCGCGCCTGCTGGTCAAGCTCGCCGACGGCAGCTCGGTCAAGCTCGGCGAGAACGGACAGCTGCGCTTTGCCGAGCTGAGCCCCACGCGCGAGCTCTTCAAGGCGGCGCTCAACGTGCTCGAAGGCGCCTTCCGCTTCACGACGGACATCGTGGCGAAAACCCGCAAGCGCGAGGTCAGCATCCGCGCCGCGCAGGTCACCGCCGGCATCCGCGGCACCGACTTGTGGGGACGCTCGCGCCAGGGCAACGAGATCGTTTGCCTGATCGAAGGCGAGATCGAGGTCGCCGCCGAAGGCGAGCCGGCGGTGAGCATGAACCAGCCGCTGCAGTTCTACCGGCGCATCGAAGGCAAGACGCAGCCCATCGGCACCGTGGAGAAGGCCCAGCTCGACCAATGGGCCGCCGAGACAGACCTGCAGGCGGGCAAAGGCGTCACGCGCCGCGGCGGGCGCTTCAGTGTCCTCCTCGCCACGGCCGACGAGCAGAACACAGCGCTCGCGCTCTACGACGAGCTGCGCAACGCCGGTTTTGCCGCCGAGATCCTGCCCGTGAAGCAGGCCGAGAAGATGGTCTACCAAGTGCGAATCCGCCAGCTCTCTTCGCGCGCCGAGGCGAATGCGCTCGCCAACCAGCTGCGCGGCAAGTTCGGGATCACCGAGCCGAAAATTACCGGTTAATTGTTT
>DASXRW010000363.1:0-3344 GCA_036506355.1 Burkholderiales bacterium | reverse complement strand
ACCGAGCCGTCCGAGCCGAGGTTGCCGCCGTTCTTGGTAAAGGCGTGGCGCACTTCGGCGACCGTGCGCGTGCGGTTATCGGTGAGGCAGTCGACCAGCACCGCCGCGCCGCCCGGGCCGTAGCCTTCGTAGCGCGCCTCTTCGTACGAGACGCCGTCGAGCTGGCCGGCGCCGCGCTTGATGGCGTTTTGCACGCTGTCTTTCGTCATGTTCGCTTCGCGCGCCTTGTCCATCGCGAGGCGCAGGCGCGGATTCGCGTCCGGATCGCCGCCGCCGAGCCTCGCCGCCACGGTGATTTCCTTGATGAGCCGCGTGAACACCTTCCCCTTCTTCGCATCCGCCGCCGCCTTGCGGTGCTTGATGTTCGCCCATTTGCTGTGACCCGACATAGTATGATTTTAGCGTCATGGCGGCGCCGCTCCTCGTAGCGAAGAACGACAAGACCGAGCTCGCGCTTCTTCCGGCGCTCGCCAACCGCCACGGCCTCATCACCGGCGCCACCGGCACCGGCAAGAGCGTCACGCTGCAGTCGCTCGCGCAGCGCTTCTCGTCGATCGGCGTGCCGGTGTTCATGGCCGACGTGAAGGGCGATCTGTCCGGCCTCGCCAAGCCCGGCGGCGCGAACGCAAGAGTGGCCGATCGTCTAAAACAATTAAGACTGCCATCCGAGAGCGCGGCCTCGCCGGTGATCTTCTGGGACGTGTACGGCAAGCACGGCCATCCGGTGCGCGCGACGGTGTCCGACATGGGGCCGCTGCTCCTCGGCCGCATGCTCGCGCTCAACGAGACGCAGGAAGGCGTGCTCGCGGTGGTCTTCAAGATCGCGGACGACAATGGCCTGCTGCTGCTCGACCTTAAAGATCTGCGCGCGATGCTGCAGCACGTCGGCGACGATGCCGCGCAGTTCAAGACCCAGTACGGCAACGTCTCGCCGGCTTCGATCGGCATCATCCAGCGCGGCCTCTTGGCGC
This sequence comes from Burkholderiales bacterium, assembly GCA_036506355.1. Classification (GTDB taxonomy): domain Bacteria; phylum Pseudomonadota; class Gammaproteobacteria; order Burkholderiales; family SG8-39; genus SCGC-AG-212-J23. The sequence goes on along the minus strand of DASXRW010000363.1, from coordinate 2,373 downwards.
TCGAGAACCAGGGCGGCGCGCAGTTCTTCGGCGAGCCGATGCTCGACATCGCCGATCTCATGCGCCAGCGGGACGGCAAAGGGATGGTGAGCATCCTGGCGGCGGAAAAGCTCATGAACTCGCCGAAGCTCTACTCCACGTTCCTCCTGTGGATGCTCGCCGAGCTGTTCGAGCATTTGCCCGAGGTTGGGGATCCGGAGCAGCCCAAGCTGGTGTTCTTCTTCGACGAGGCCCATCTGCTGTTCCACGAGGCGCCGAAAGCGCTGCTCGAGAAAATCGAGCAGGTGGTGCGCCTCATCCGCTCGAAAGGCGTCGGCGTCTACTTCGTGACGCAGAACCCGCTCGACCTGCCCGAAAGCGTGCTCGGGCAGCTCGGCAACCGCGTGCAGCACGCGCTGCGCGCCTTCACGCCGAAGGATCAGAAGGCGGTGAAGACCGCTGCCGACACGCTGCGCCCGAATCCCAAAATCAAAGCCGACCGCGTCATCACCGAGCTGGAAGTCGGCGAAGCGCTCGTTTCTCTGCTGGACGAAAAAGGCCGCCCCGGCATGGTCGAGCGCGCCTTCATCGTGCCGCCGGCGAGCCAGCTCGGACCGATCACCGAGGCCGAGCGCGCAGAGCTCGTGCGCAGCTCTTCGCTCGCCGGCAAGTACGACACCGCGATCGACCGCGAATCGGCCTACGAGAAGCTCAAGGGCCGCACCGCGGCTAAACCGGCGGAGCCGCAGCACAGCGCCAATCCGGTGTCTGACATCCTCTTCGGCAAAACGGGTCCACGGGGCGGCAGACAGACGCAGGGCATCCTCGAGGCGATGAGCAAGAGCGCCGCGCGCTCGATCGGCTCCGAGCTCGGCCGGCAGGTCCTGCGCGGCATATTGGGATCGGTGCTCGGCGGGAAGCGACGTTGAGCTGCGGCCGTTGAGCGCCGCGGCGTATCGCAGCTGGGGCATCGCCTTTGCAGTCGCCGGGACGCTCGCGTTCTCGTTCCGACCGATCCTCATCAAGCTGTCCTACGCCGCGCATCCGGTCACCCCTATCACTTTGCTCTTCCTTAGGATGACGCTGTCGCTGCCCTTCTTCCTCGCCGTCGCGTGGTGGCTGCGCGGCGCGGAGCCGCGCCTAAGCGCGCGCGACTGGGCGGCCGTCGCGGGGCTTGGTTTCATCGGCTACTACGCGGCGAGCTTTCTCGATTTCATCGGCCTGCAGTACATCGGCGCGGGCGTCGGGCGGCTGATCCTGTACCTCTATCCGACGCTCGTGCTGCTCATCTCCTTCCTCTTCCTCAGCAAGCGGCCGACACGCCGGCAGCTCGCCGCGCTCCTCATCACCTACGGCGGCGTCGCGCTCATCATCTCGAGCCAGGCGCACGGCGGCGCCGAAGGCAAGCTCTTCATGCTGGGCGCGCTGCTCGTTTTCGCATCGGCGCTCTTCTATGCCGTCTATCTGGTTGCGGGCGGCGAGCTGGTGAAGCGCGTCGGCTCGATGCGCTTCAGCGCTTACTCGATGGTCGTCGCCACGCTGCCCGCGGTGGTCCAGTTCTTTGTGCTGGAACCGGTATCGGCGCTCGAGCTGCCGCCGGCGGTGTGGCTCTATGTCATCGTGCTCGCGACCTTCAGCACGGTGCTGCCGCTCTTCCTGCAGGCGGAGGCGCTGAAGCGCATCGGTGCGGCCGAATTCGCGCTGATCGGCGCGTTAGGGCCGGTGAGCGTGGCGATCACCAGCGCGATCGGCCTCGATGAGCCGTTCACGGCCGTGCAGGCACTCGGCGGCGCGCTCGTCATCATCGGCGTGCTGCTCGTCTCGTTAAAGAGGAGCTGACCATGGATCTCGGCATTCGCGGCAAGACGGCGCTGGTGTGCGCCGCATCCAAAGGGCTTGGTAGAGGCTGTGCGTTCTCGCTGGCGCGCGAAGACGTGAACCTCGTGATCACCGCGCGCGGTCGCGAGGCGCTCGAGAAGACGGCGCAGGAGATCCGAGACGCCTGCGGTGTTCGCGTGACCGTGGTGGTAGGTGACATCACCACCGACGAGGGCCGCCGCGCAGCGCTCGCCGCCTGTCCCACGCCCGATATCCTGGTGAACAATGCCGGCGGCCCGCCGCCCGGCGATTTCCGCGAATGGGACCGCGCCGCGTGGCTGAAGGCGATCGATGCGAACATGCTGACGCCGATCGAGCTCATCAAGGCGACCGTCGACGGGATGATCGCCCGCAAGTTCGGTCGGATCGTGAACATCACCTCGAGCGCGGTGAAGGCGCCGCTCGGGCCGCTCGGCCTCTCGAACGGCGCGCGCTCCGGCCTTACCGGCTTCATCGCCGGGCTCGCGCGGCAGACGGTGAAGCACAACGTGACCATCAACAACCTGCTGCCGGGGT
>DASXRW010000362.1:0-8521 GCA_036506355.1 Burkholderiales bacterium | reverse complement strand
CGTCGAGTATCAGGTCGACGATCCGCAGAAAGATCTCGCGCGGCGGCTTCGCCTCGCCGACGATCCACTTGTCGATCTCTGCGAGGGGCACCTGCAACGTGCGCGAAAGCTGGTCGCGGCCGCCGAGCAGTTCGGCGGCCTTGCGCACTGCCCGGCTGTAGACGCTGGCAGACACGGCGCCATCATTCCGTATGGGCTCACGGCGCACAATCGCCAAGCGCCCGACGCGCTAGTTCGTCGAGCCGGACTTCTCGAGGTGCAAAAGGACGATCTCGACCGCGGCGAGGAACACCATCTGCGGCGGGTCGTCGCGGCCTTCGAGCCAGGCGCGCAGGGTCGCTTCGGAAACGCCGAGGTGATTCGCGAGCTGCGGCACGCCGCCCAGGATGAGGCAGGCGCGGTGCAGAGCGCGCGCATACGTCGTCTGCCGCGATGGCGGCGCCGCCGGACAGTCGATCTTTGCGGCTGATACTCGCATCCAGCGATCTTGCGACAGCGCCGCCGAGGGCTCAAGTCACGGAGCGGCAATCGCTCGTGTCGAATTTCGCGGCATAGCGACGTCGGCCTGAGATCCGGCCGGCGCGCGAATGCACTCGTATCAAAAGGATGCGGTGCGCGGGAACGGCGGTTGCTGCACCCCGGGGTTGCGCGTCAATCGAGCCAGGCGGGCGATGCGCCGGGCGCGCAATCCTTCGCCGGCGGCGGATCGGCCGGGCCAGCGTCCGCCACGCCGTTGTCGTCGATGATGAGATCGACCACGCGCAGGAAGATCTCGCGCGGCGGCTTGGCCTTGTCCTCGATCCACTTCTCGATCTCCGCGAGCGGCACCTGCAGCGTGCGCGAAAGCTTCTCGCGGCCGCCGAGCAACTCGGCGGCCTTGCGCACTGCGCGGCTATAGACGCTCGGGGCCACGAATCAACCCATGATCCAACGGCGCACGCTGCGCCTCAAGTCGCCGATGGACGCTCGCGCGTGTAGTCAGTTCTGCTCTTTACCCAGCACCTCGAGCAGCCGCTCGACGGTTACCGGCTTCGTGAGGTGGTGCGCAAAGCCGGCTTCGCGTCCCCGAGCGACGTCTTCCGGCGTGCCGTGGCCGGTGACCGCGATGAGCGTCACGCCTGTGCCCCAAGGCTCGCGCTTCAGCCGTTCCGCGAGCTCGTAGCCCGACATGTCGCGCAGGCCGATGTCGAGCACCGCGGCGTCCGGCTTGAGCTGGGCACCGACGCGCAGCGCCTCCGCCGCGCTCGCCGCCTTTTGCACCTCGTGCCCCGCCATCCGCAGCAGTGCGGTCAGCGTGTGCGCCGCGTCGGCGTTGTCGTCGACCACGAGGATCCGCAGCTGCCGTTCGGCCGATTTCATTTGCACCGCGGCGCGCACCGCGTCGCGGAATTCCACCGCGGCCTTCTCCGCGCCGGCGCGGTTCTCGCGCTCGGGCAGGTCGATGTAGGCCACCGCGCCGAGCGCCTCGCACGCCTCGCGCATCGCGGTGAGCGCGGAATCGCCGAGCTGCGTCGACGTGGCGCGGCAGCAGAGGAACGGAATCGCGCTCGTCGGCTTGTAGGCCTTGACGCACTCGAGGAAGCGCAGCATCTGCGAGCCCTCGAAGTGCTGTCCGCAGACGATCGCGTCGATCGCGTGCTTGCGGGCCACCGCGCTGTTTTGCAGGAGATCGAGTCCCTCGGTCAGCGTGCGCACCGGCACGAGCGTGAACTCGCCGCCCAGGATGCGCGAGAGCACCGCGTAGCCTTCGGCGTTTTCGGCGATCAGCACCCGGCGCTTCGCCGCTCGCGCAGCGGCTGCACCCGCTTCGCTCGCCGCGGCAGGCTGGTTCTCGTCGAGGATGATCTCGAGCACGCTTTCGAAGATCGCCTGCGGCGGAAACGTCTTGCCCGCGAGCCAGAGCGCGAGGTCGTGCGGCTGCACGCCAAGCGCTTCGGCGAGCTTCTCGCGGCTCCCCTTGATCGCCAGAGCGCGCTTCAGCAGCCGCGCCGACGTCTGTGCGTCGAGGTGATCATTCCCCACGCGGCGATGGTACTGGTTTCCGCCCGCAGGGTTATTCTTTCTGTACGGCTAGGCAGCTTCCCCGTTGCAGCGAGGCAGCCGCTGATGCCGCGCCTCGAACGCCTGCAGGATTTCAACCTCGCGCGTCGCGGGGCGCAGCGAAAGCTCCCACGAATAGTGCGTCGCCCGCCTGGTGCACGGACAATGGCCCTGCTCGATGTGCCGCAGCAGCGCTTGCTTGATCGTCATGCCGTTGGCGCGGCCGACGTAGATCATCTCGCCGTCTTCCCAGAGCGCATAGATGCCGCTGCCCTCCGGAGCACCGGCCACCAGGCTGCGCACGAACTTGTATTTCGGCTCATCGATCGGCATGCAACTCCCCTCCCTTGCGACTGGCGAAGAATTCTCCGGGATTACGAAGGCCAACCGGTAGTGCAGTCCGCGATACCCGGGGCCCTTTTTGTAGCGCCCTTGCGAAACACGGCCGGCGCTGTTGCCGGCGCGCTACTGCTGTGTGGGTCTACCGACCTTGACCGAACCGGGACTGCTCTGCTCTACGGTCGCATCGAGATCGATCTGGTGGCGCACGAACTTGGCGAGCGCGAGCGCGAACTTCAGCCGGTCGATGGCGATGCGCTCGGGAAACTCCTGCATGGCGAGCTGCAGCTGTTCTTCGATCTGCAGCAGCTTCGCCTTGAGGTCGGGGCTGGGCTGCGAAAGCATGGTGCTCAAACCCGGCGCAGTCGCGTGCCGGCCTCGCTCTCCGTCTCCGCTTTCGGAAACACGATGCTGCGCTCGGCTTCCGCGCGGATATAGCGCACGAGCGCGATGATCATGCGCTGGCGTTCCTTGGTGAGAGACTTCGGAAACTCGGCGAGCGTGAGCTGCGCCTGCTCCTCGATCTGATCGAGCTTTTGACTGAATTCGTCGAGATCCATTTGTTCTTAAGGCTGCGAAACACCGCCACGGTATGCCAGCGCCGAGCCTAGCGCAGTCGTCAGGCAGTGGATTGTCCTGTAGTGACGCGACTACAAACGTTTGATTATCTGGAGAATGCGCGACGCCGCCTCCGGCAGCGGCGCCCCGCGCCCGGCGAGCTTCACGGGCTCGCGCTAGCTTTTCCGTCCCAGTCGAGGAGTCCCGCGACCACGCGCAGCAGCTCATCGGCGAAAAACGGCCTGGTCAGGCAGGCATCGCCGAGCTGCTGCGCGCGCGAGCGGTCCTCGTCGTTGCTCGCGAGGAATACCACCGGCATGCACGGCGCCGACTGGTCGACCGCGATGGTGGCGATGAGATCGAGGCCGGAAAGGAACGGCAGACTGGCCTCCAGGATCACGAGGTCCGGCGCGTGCTCGACGAGCAGGCGCCCGCCGTCCATGGCGTCCTCCGCTTCAAGCGTCTGATAGCCGGCATTGCCGAGATGCAGCCTGAGCAGCTCGCGCGTCGACGGATCGTTGTCGATCAGCAGAATCGTCTTGCGCCTCCCCCCGGCTTTCACGCCGAAAGTGTAACCACTAACGCGGCAAGACCGCGGTAGACGTTTTCACCCTTTTGGTCTCTACTGCGGGAATGCCGCCGCAGCTCGGCACGTTTACTCCATCCGCCCGGGCGCGCTGCCGGCAGGTGCTGATCGTCGAGGACAACGTCGACCAGGCGCAGACGCTGCGCATGTTCCTCAGCATGAAGGGCCACCGGCTGGAGATCGCCGCGAGCGGCCCGGCGGCGATCGAAGTCGCGCGGCGCTTCCGGCCAGACGTGGTGCTGCTCGACCTCGGCCTCCCCGGCATCGACGGCTTCGAAGTGGCGCGCCAGATCAAGCAGGATTACGGCGACGCGGTGCGCATCATCGCGGTGAGCGCCTACGCGAGCGAGAACGATCGCCGGCAGTCGCTCGAAGCGGGCTGCGAGCTGCACCTCGTCAAGCCCGCCGATCCGCGCTTCATCGAGAGCCTGCTCGGCTAGCTCCTCAGTTGCCTTATTTGGGCTTGAGCACCGTCAGGCGCCGCATCAGCGTCTGCGGGTCGTAAGGCTTGGCGATGAAGTGGTGAAAGCCGACCTCGCGCGCCATCTGCCGCTCCGCCTCGCTCGAGTAGGCGGTGACGGCGATCATCAGCGGCCGGTGCTCGCCGTAGCGCTCGGTCAGCTCCTCGGCCACGTCGAAGCCGCTGCGGTCGGGCATGCCGATGTCGAGCAGGATGACGTCGGGTTTGAATTGCTCCACCACCGTCGGCACCGCCTCGCCGCCCCGCAGCATCGCGACCTCCATACCCTCGTCGCGGCACAGCATGCCGAGCGTGAGCAGGGAATCGCGGTTATCGTCGACGACCAGGACGCGAAGCAGCCGCGGCTGCGTCGGCCGTTGTGGCTCGGCCGCCGGCTGCTGCTGGGGGTCTTCCTTGGCGCCGCTTTGCATGTAGCCCGACGGCGACAAGCGAGCAAGAAATAAGCCGCGAAGACGTCGCTAGAGCACATCCTGCGGTGCAGCGATCAGCGCTGGCCGAGAAAACCCACGCGCTCGTACACCTGAGTGAGCGTCCTGGACGCGACGACGCGCGCCTTCTCGGCGCCCTGGGCAAGGATGCGATCGAGCCCGGCGCTGTCTTGCATATGCCGTTGCGTACTCTCGCGAAACGGCGTGACGAACGTCGCGACCGCCTCCGCGAGATCGGCCTTCAGGTCGCCATAGCCGCGCTGGCTGTACGACGCCGCCAGGTCGGCGATTTGCTGCCCGGTGAGCGCGGAGAGGATCGCGAGCATATTGGACACACCGGGCTTGCGCTCCGGATCGTAGGTAATCTCGCGGCCGCTGTCGGTGACTGCGCTGCGAATTTTTTTTGCACTGAGCGCCGGCTCGTCCAGCAAATTGACGATCCCCGCGGGCGACGAAGCAGACTTGCTCATCTTCGCCACCGGATCCTGCAGGTCGCCGATCTTCGCGGTCGCCGGCACGATGTGCGGGCGCGGCACGCGGAACGTTTCGCCGAAGCGCTGGTTGAAGCGCTGCGCGAGATCGCGCGTGAGCTCGAGGTGCTGCTTCTGGTCGGCGCCCACCGGCACGAGCTCGGTCTGGTAGAGCAGGATGTCCGCCGCCTGCAGGATCGGATAGGTGAAGAGGCCGACGCTCGTGCGATCGGCGTCCTGCCTTTGCGCCTTGTCCTTGAACTGCGTCATGCGCGCAGCCTCGCCGAAGCCGGTGATGCAGCCGAGGATCCAGGCGAGCTGGGCGTGCTCGGCGACGTGGCTCTGGACGAAGAGCGTGCAGCGCTCGGGGTCGAGACCCGCGGCGAGCAGCTGCGCCACCGAGAGCCGCGTGCGCTGCCGGAGCTCCGCCGGATCGTGCTCCGCCGTGATGGCGTGCAGGTCGGCCACGCAGTAGAACGCGTCGTAGTCGCGCTGCAAGGCGACCCACTGGCGCACCGCGCCGAGATAGTTGCCGAGGTGGAAGGAATCACCGGTGGGCTGGATGCCCGACAGGACGCGTGCAGTCACCTGCTAAAGAAGATCCTTCCACTTCGCGCGGATGCTCTCCTGCAGCTCCTTGCTCGCCTCCGCCACCGCCGGGAATTCGGCGAGGTGGTCCCAGGGCCGGCAGGCGTCGATGATCGCCTTCGAGCTGAAGGGCGCGTCGTAGCGGTAGGCGACGAACATCGGGTCGTTCTTCGAGCCCATGCCGCGCTGGATGATGTCGATGTCGATCGCCGGGTCGGTGCGCGTCGCGACGGCCCACATCACTTCCTGCAGGTTCGCCGGATCGATGTCCTCGTCGACCACCACCGAGTAGCGCGACATGTAGGCGCCAACGCCGCACTGGCTCAAGATGTGCCCGGCCTGGCGCGAATGGCCGGCGTAGCGCTGCTTGATCGCCACCACGTTGAACATGCGCGCGCCGCCGATCTCGTGCGCCCATACGGCGCGCACCTCGGACACCCCGGCGGCAACGAGCGCCTCGTGCAGGAGCGCCGAGCGCATCACCGCCTTCGAGTACGAGTAATCGTTCGGCGGCTTGGCCGGCGGGCTGCCGACGATGATCGGGTTTTCCCGAAAGTAAATTCTTTCGACCGTGACCGCCGGTGCGCTGCCTTCCTTGCCCGGGTAGTAGCCGTGGAATTCGCCGAACGGGCCTTCGGTGCGCTCGTCGTTTGGCTCGACGTAGCCTTCGAGCACGATCTCCGAGGCCGCGGGAAATGGCAAGCCGGTGAGCTGGCCTTCGAGCACCGCGACCGGCGCGCCCAGGATCGCGCCGATGTAGTTGTACTCGCACATGCCGAACGGCACTTCGATCCCGGAGATGAGATAGCCGAGCGGATCGGCGCCGAGCACGATCACCACCGGGAAGCGCTTGCCGGCCGCCTTGTGCTTCTCGTAGTGGATGCGCCCGTGCTTGCCCGGCACCATGTCGAGCGCCACGTGGTTGCGGTCGAGCGCCTGCACGCGATAGGTGCCCACGTTGATCCAGTCCGAATCGAGGTCGCGCGTCACGACCGAGCAGCCGGTACCGATGTAGCGCCCGCCGTCCATCTCGTGCCAGAGCGGCGAGGGAAACTTCAGCACATCTACCTCCCGCTCGACGTGCTCCAGTGCCGGACCGGTCTTCGCCATGGTCGGTGAAAACTTCTCGGCCGCCGCCTGCCACTGCGCGGGCTTGCCGCGCAGCGCCTCGACCAGCCCCTTATGGGTTTTTTGAATGGGAAGCCGAAGGATCGAGGACAGGCGCGCGGGGCTGCTGGTACTGCACGTCAGCACCCTAAAACCCTTGGGGTAACCCTTGATCTCATCGAACAAGAGCGCCGGCGGCAGATCCTTCTTCACGTTGAGCTCGCTGATCGCGCCGAGCTCGAGGTTCCAGTCCGCGCCGCGCACGTGCTTCAGCTCGCCGAGCTTCTCGACTTCGGCGAGCCAGGTGCGCAAATCCAGCGGGTTAGCCGGGGCTGACAAGATAATTACGGACGTTGTACGGAATTAGATCAGTTTCGCAATCACCGGGAAATATTCGGCCGTATGGCCGGCGGCAGCGGCCTTCTCGAGCGCGGCCTTGGCGGTCTTCAGGCCGGTGAGGTCGATGCGCGCGAGTTTCGCGAGCTCGAGGGCGTAGCTGATGTCTTTCAGCGCGTACTCGACCGAGAAGGCTTTCTCGGGAAACTTGTTCGGCAGCATCGCCTTCACGCCGTGGTGGCGCAGCGCGAAGCTGTCGGCCGAGCCTTTCGAGAGCACGTCGAGCGCCTTCGCCGGATCGAGGCCGAGCTTGCGGATCACGGCGAGCGCCTCGGCCACCGCGAGCACGTTCTGGAACAGCACCATGTTGTTGATGAGCTTCATCGCCTGGCCCGCACCTGGCGGGCCGCAGCGCGTGATGTCGCTCGCGAAGTACTCGAGCAGCGGCTTCACGCGCGGAAAGTGCGTCTCCTTGCAGCCCACCATCACCGAGAGCTTGGCTTCCTCGGCCGCCGCCCGCGTGCGCGCCACCGGCGCGTCGACGAAGTGGATGCCGCGCGCGGCGAAGCGGCCTTCGAGATCGCGCGTCAGGCCGACCGGGATGGTGCTGAGATCGATGACGTAGGTGCCGGGCCGCATGTGGATCAGCAGGCTCGCGCGCCCGACGCAGACCTGCTTCACCTCGACCGCGCCGGGCAGCGAGAGGAATACCATTTCGGACTTCTCGGCGACTTCGCGCACGCTCTCCGCCGGCTTCACGCCGTCCGCTTTCAGGCGCTCGAGCGGCTCGGGCGCGATGTCGTAGGCGCGCACCTCCTTGCCGCTCTTCGACGCCAGGTGGCGACAGATGGGCTCTCCCATGACGCCCACCCCGATGAAGCCGATCATTTTTTCTCCTTGCGGGCCCTAGACTATACCGATGCTCGAGACCGCCATCCCGGCGCGCCTGGACCGGCTGCCCTGGTCGCCGTGGCACTGGCGCGTGGTGATCGCGCTCGGCGTGAGCTGGCTGCTCGACGGGCTGGAAGTCACGGTGGTCGGCTCGCTCGGGCCGGCGCTGCAGCGACCGGACACGCTCGGCCTTACCGCCGGCGAGATCGGCTGGGCCGCCTCCGCCTATATAGGCGGCGCGGTGCTCGGCGCGCTCTTCTTCGGCCGGCTCGCCGACAGCCTCGGACGCAAACGGATGTTCCTCGTCACGCTCGCCGTGTACCTGGTGGCGACAGTGCTCACCGCATTTTCGTTCGATATCTGGTCGTTCGCCTTCTGCCGCGCGCTCACCGGCTTCGGCATCGGCGGCGAGTACGCGGCGATCAATTCGGCGATCGACGAGCTGATCCCGGCGCGCGTGCGCGGCACCGTGGACCTCGCCATCAACGGCAGCTTCTGGATCGGTGCCGCCATGGGCGCGGGCCTGACCATCGTGCTCTTGCAGCCCGACTGGATCGGCGCGCACCTCGGCTGGCGCTTCGCGTTCCTGCTGGGCGGCGTGCTCGGCTTCGCGATCCTGCTAGTGCGCCGGCACGTGCCTGAGAGCCCGCGCTGGCTGATCCGCCACGGGCGCGCCGAAGAAGCCGAGCGCATCGTG
>DASXRW010000361.1:0-1660 GCA_036506355.1 Burkholderiales bacterium | reverse complement strand
AAGGAAGAGGACATCGTCACCATTCCGGTCGCCGACTACGGCATCCACTACTACGGCAACACGCTGGTGGTATCGCAGAAGCTGATCGACGGCAACCCGAAGGCAGTCGCGGGCCTGGTGCGCGCCTTCAACCGCGCGCTGAAGGACATGCTCGCCAACCCGGCCGAGTCGGTGAAGTATCTCAAGCAGCGCGAGCCGCTGATCGACGAGCCGCTGGAAGTGGTGCGCACGCGCATGGTGATGCCCGGGATGCTGACGCCGAACGTGAAGGCGCGCGGCCTCGGCGCGATCGACCGCGAGCGCCTGCAAAAACAGATCGATCAGGTGAGCCAGGCCTACGGGCTGACGAACCCGCCGACGCAGGAGCGCCTGTTCAATCCGAAGTTTCTGCCTCCCCAGGCAGAGCGCATGCTCCATTGAGGTTTCCGCAGCTGCTCCTCGACGGCGCGGCACGGCGCCCGGAGCGCATGGCGCTGCACTGGATCGACCGCGACCGGCGCCTGACCTGGGCCGAGGCGGCGGAGGGCATGGAGCGCGTCGCCGGCGCGCTCGCTTCGCTCGGCGTAAGCAAGGGCGATCGCGTCGGGATCTTCGCGCACAACGGCAACGACTACGTGCTCGCCATGTTCGGCGCCTGGCGTCTCGGTGCGATCTCGGCGCACGTCAACGTGCAGTACGCCGACACGCTCGACTACTACTTGAACGACTGCACGCCGAGCGTGCTGATCTACACCGGCGATCACCTGCCGACGATCCAGCGCCACCGTGCGGCGGCTAAATCGGTGAAGCACTACATCTGCATGGATGGGCCGCAGGAGGGCGCGCTCTCGTGGTCCGATCTCCTAAAGTCGGCGCCGCCCGCGCCCAGCGTCGACGTGAAGGACGGCGATGGCGCCCATCTCTCCTATACCTCGGGCACGACCGGCCAACCGAAAGGCGCGCTGCTCGCGCACGAGCCGACTTTCCGCGCCTGCCGCTGCATCGCCGAGCGGCTCGGCTACAGCGCCACCGATGTCACCTATGGTCCCTCGACGCTCTCAAGCTCCTACCACCTGGTGGCGAACCTCATCCCCGGCCTTTTCGCCGGCGCGACGGTCGGCGTCGTGTCGAAGTGGAACGCGGCAAAGGCGTGGGACGACATGGAGCGGCTCGGCTCGACCGTCATACCTACGAACGCGGCCATCCTCACCGAGCTGCTGGCCGAATGCCGCAAGCGCGGCCGGCCGCCGCGCGCGCTGCGCCTCGGGGTCACCGGCGGCGGGCCGACGCCGCCGGCATTGAAGCGCGCGTGGCGCGACGAGCTGAAGATCACGCTCTCGGAGAGCTACGGCCAGAGCGAGCTCGGCGGCTTCGTCGGCCTCGGGCCGCTCGCGCCGGCGCCGGATGAGAAGCTGCTCGCCTGCGGTCCGTCGCTCCCCGACCGCGAGGTGCGCATCATCGATCCCGCCACCGGGCGCGAAGCGCCGATCGGCGAATCGGGCGACATCGCCATCACCGGCGGCCACATGCTCGGCTACTGGGGCCGGCCGGAGAAGACCGCGGCGATCGTGCGCGACGGCTGGCTCTTCACCCGTGACGTCGGCCGCATGGACGCCGACGGCTACGTCTACGTGCGCGGCCGCTCGGACGAGCGCCTGATCGTCGCGGGCGAGGCATGGTA
>DASXRW010000360.1:0-1832 GCA_036506355.1 Burkholderiales bacterium | reverse complement strand
AGCACACCGGCCAGGCTTGCCACCGAGCGCAGTACATCTGCGTTTCCTGGTGCAAGCTCCAGTGCCCGTCGCAGATGCCGATCAGCGCCCTCCCAATCCCAATCGTGGCTTTCGAGCACCATGGCGAGCGCGGCGTGCGCCTCGGCGAGGTCGGGCGCGAGATCCAATGCGCGCTTCGCGGCTTCGCGCGCCTGCTGGAATCCCTCGTTCACCGGCCGCCATCCATAGCCCGACTGCGTCCAGTAGCCACGCGAAAGACCGGTCCACGCGAGCGCGGAACCCGGATCGAGCGCGATCGACTGCTCGAAGTAAGCGACGCCGCGCGCGACATCGACCTCGGTCATCCGCTCGAGGTAATAACGTCCCTGCAAGTACAGGCGATACGCCTCGGAATTCTCCGCGCGCCCGGTCGATGCCGCCTGCACTTCGGCCTTGGCTTCGGCGCGTGCCGCCGCGCCGTGTCCCTCGCCCAGCAGCGCGGCGCGCAGCTCCTTCACCACCGACTGCGCGATGTCGTCCTGCACGGCGAAGATGTCGTCGAGCTCGCGATCGTAGGTTTCGGACCACAGGTGCGAATCCGATGCCACCTGGATCAACTGTGCCGTGATGCGCACGCGCTTGCCGGATTTGCGCACGCTGCCCTCGAGCACCGTGGCCACATTGAGCTTCTGCGCGACGGTCGGGATGTCGACGCCCTTGCCTTTGAAGGAAAACGCGGACGTCCGCGACGCAACGCGCAGCCCACGGATTTTCGCCAGCACATTCAACAGCTCCTCCGACAGCCCGTCGGCGAAGTACTCGTTCTCCTCGTCGCGGCTCATGTTGACGAACGGCAGCACGGCGATCGAAGGCGTTTCTTTGTCCGGCGGCGCAACTTGGGACTTGAGCGGCGGGAAGCTCTGCGGCAGGTCCGGATGGCAGAGCTGGAACACCGCTTCCGGCCGCCCGACATCCTTGAGGCCGTGCGACCCGAGCGCCTTGACGCTCGCGAGCGGCGGCAGGTGATCGCGGCCGAGATCGTGCGTGGCCTCGGAGAGCAGCGTCTGGCCGCCGTGGCCGGCCGCGAGCAGCCGCGCGACTTTGTTGAGCGGCGCGCCGAAATAATCGCCGTCGCGCAGCTCGACGGCGCCCGTATGCAGCGACATGCGCACGCGGAGCTTCGCGCCTTCGGGCCACGGCTCGCGATGGAGCGCGCGCTGCGCCTCGAGCGCCGCAGCGAGCGCGTCGGCGGCCGTATGGAACGCCGCGCAGAAGGCGTCGCCGCCCGTCTTGAACACGTGGCCCTGGTGATCGCCGATGCAATGGCGCAGCAGCGCATCGTGGCGCGCGAGCGCGGCGCGCATCGCCGCAGCGTGCGCTTCCCAGAGCTGCGTGCTGCCCTCGATGTCGGTGAAGAGCAGCGTGACGGTGCCGGTCGGGAGGTCTGCCATCGGGCGGTGCCGCCCGGAGAGGCGGGCTACGCGAATGATACCCGGGGGAGGGTTGCGGCGGCCATCGCTGCGGCTGCACGCCGACACCGAGCCCTGAGCTACCGAGAGTCTTGCCGTCCTCGCGCTCCGGATCAGCCAGCCGCCATGCTCGCGCGCAGGGCTTCGACGCGAATCTCCTCGGTCAGGCGCGCTTTCAAATCCGAGAACGCAGGCGTGGTCTTGATCGTGTAGTGACGCGGGTGCGGGAGGTCGACCGTCATCTCGAATTTGATGTGTCCCGGTCGTGCGGTCATCACTGCCACCCGGCCGGCAACGAAGATCGCCTCCTCGATGTCGTGCGTGACAAAGAGCACGGTCTTCTTCTCCACCTCCCAGATTCCGAGCAGAAGCTCCTGCATGAGC
>DASXRW010000359.1:0-2977 GCA_036506355.1 Burkholderiales bacterium | reverse complement strand
TCGAGATCATCGCCGGATAGAGCATGGTCAGGCTCGCCACGCGCCCGCGCATCGCCTCAGGCGCCGACATCTGCAGCGTCGCCATGTTGCTCGCGGTGTGCGCCATCTCGGCCGCGCCGCCGATGAACGCGAACAGCGCCGCCACTGCGAGCGTGGGGCTCGCCGCGACGCACATAATGGCGCTCGCCATCACCACGACGCAGACGGCCTGCAGCAGCGCCTGGCGCTCGACGCGCGCGAGCGCGTTGGCGATGAAGCCGCCCAGCGTGCCGCCGAGTCCGGCCGCGGTAAGGAGCATGCCGAGTCCCTGCGGACCGGCGGCGAACTCGTCCTTGGCGTAGATGGGGAACAAGGTGCTCCACACCGGAATAAGGAGCAGATACGGCAGCACGCCCAGCGCCATGAGCAATCGCGTCGTGCGGTCGCTCGCCGCGAAGCGCAAGCCTTCGAGCATGTCGGCGAGCGCCGAGCGTTCCGGTCGCGCGCGCGGCGGCGGAAAGGTCACCGCGAACACCAGGAGTCCCGAGGCGGCGTACAGCGCGGCCTGCACGAAGAAGCTGCCCGCGGCGCCGAACCAGGCGATGAGATAGCCCGCAGCCGCGGGGCCGATCACGCGCATCAGCGAGAAGCCGATGGTGTTCAGCGCGACCGCCTTCATCGCGATGTCGCGCGGCACGAGCTCGAACGCCGTGGTGAAGCGCGCGGGGCGGTCGATGACGTTGGATGCGCCCATCAGCAGCGTGAAGGCGAACAGCATCCATGTGCTCACCACGCCCAGCGCAAGGGCCGCGCCGACGGCGAAGGAGACCAGGGCGGCGAGCCCCTGGCTCACCTGCAGCAGGCGCCGCCGATGAAAGCGGTCGGCGGCAACGCCCGAGATCGGCGCGAGCAGCACGAGCGGAATGGCGCGCACGCCGAGCACCGCGCCGAGCAGCGCGCCCGAGCCCGACATCTCGTAGACCACCCAGCCGAGCGCCGCCTGCTGGATCCACTGGCTCGACCAGGAGCAAAGCGAGCTCGCCCAGAGCCGCCGGAACTGCGGGTAGGCGAGCGCCGATGCGGTCAGCGCCGTGGACTCTACCGTCTCGCGGCTGCGGCCGGCGTCCCCGCCATGGGCGCGTCATAGCCCGGCAGCACGCGCACGTCGACCACGCACACCGCGCCGCTTTTCACCTGCTCGATCGCCTGCTGCAGCGCAGGCCTCAGCTCCGCGAGCTGCTTCACCGGCCCGATGCCGACCGCACCCTGCGCGCGCGCCATCATCGCGATGTCGATGTCGGGCTGGTCGATGCGCTGCCCGATCCATTTGTTCTCGACCGGACGGCCGCGCTCCTTGGCGACGCGTTCCTGGTGCATCTCGTCGTTGTAGAACGAGCGGTTGTTCGCCACGAGGAAAAGACACGGCAGCTTGTAGTGCGCCGCCGTCCATATCGCCGTGTTGCCCATCAGGAAGTCGCCGTCGCCGACGATGCCGACGACCATGCGTCCGCTGCCCTTGAGCGCGAGCGCCGCGCCCACCGTCAGGCCGGGCCCGGCCCCTACTCCGCCGCCGCCATCGGCGCCGAGATAGTCGAGCGGATGCCGGAAGTGCCGGTACGCGCCATTCCAGCCGAGTGGCAGCTTGGAGAGGCAGACGTCCATGCCCGCAGTCGCCGCATTGAACTCCTGCGCCAGCGCGCTGATCGACAGCGCCTGGGCCGCCTCGATTTTGGTTAGCGCTGGAGGATGCACCGCCGCCGGCCGCGCGCGCACCGCATCGAGCAGCAATGGCACGGCGACATCGGGCTCGCACATCAAGTACACATCTGCCGGTGGCAGCCCCTGGTAATCCGCACTCCAACCACGATGAAGATGCGCGTCGGCTGACACGCGGATGATCTTGGCGCTCACCGGTGCATCGCCCCATGCGATCTTCAGCGTGCCCGCGGTATCGATCCAGTCGAACGATGCGATGACGTCGCACTCGCGCAGCAGCTTGCCGTCGGGGAACGTGGCCGGCGGCGCGGCGTGCAGCGGATGATCGGTGGGAAACGCCGCCGCGGTCTTCATGTCGGTGAAAACCTTGGCCTGCACTTTCTCGGCAAGCGCGATGCGCGCCTTCCATGCCGCTTCGCCGCGGCTAACGCGGCCGATGAGCATCGCGGGGTTTTTGGCACCCGAGAGCAACTGTGCCGCCTTTGCGATGGCAGCGTCATCGGGGCGCACGGGCTCCGGCGGACGGAAGCGCGTTACATCCGGGAGCGGCGGCAGCGCGCCGGTTTTCGATTCCTGGAGTGCCGCGTCGAGATTGATGTAGGTCGGCCCGCGCGGCGGCGTGTTCGCCATCTGCACGGCGCGCAGCAGCGCCTCGTACGCGGCCGGCACCGAGGCCGGCTGGTTGTCCCACTTGGTGTAGTCGCGCACGAGCGCCCCTTGATCGGAGGCGGTGTGGATCCAGTCGATCCACGGCCGGCGCCGCGCCGCATCCCAGGGACCGGTGGCGCCGAGGATCAGCATCGGCACGCGGTCGCACCAGGCGTTGAAGATCGCCATCGTGCCGTGCATCAGGCCGACGTTCGAGTGCAGCACCGCGCCCATCATGCGGCCCGAAGTCCTGGCATAGCCGTGCGCGATCGCCACCGCGGCTTCCTCGTGCAGGCATAGCAGCATCTGCGGCCGCTCGTTGCCGAGGTAGTTGACGATGCTGTCGTGCAGCCCGCGGTAGCTCGCGCCCGGATTGAGCGCGAGATAAGGAATGTCGAGCGCGCGCAGCATCGCCGCGATGCCGTCGCTGCCCCAGTGCTCGCGGCCCTCGGGAACCTGCGCGGGCACCGTCGATGGAATATCGCGCAGGATTTCGCCAGCCATGCTCATTCTCCTTTTATGCCGGCCTCGCGGATCACCTTGCCCCAGCTCGCGTATTCCTGCCGGATGAGGGACGCGAGCTCTTCGGGGGAGCCGGTAGCGAGATCCATGCCTTGCGGCACGAGGCGTGCCT